>NZ_JAGYGS010000026.1:0-41870 GCF_018991185.1 Lactiplantibacillus sp. 7.2.4 | reverse complement strand
TGTTACATCAGCTCAGTATCTTTAACTTACAATGAAATCACGACCAATAAACAACCAGATGCTTTGGACCAAAAAAAGCTTCTCCCCGCTATCATCCACTTCGATGATAGCAGGGAAAAGCTGTTGTCGTTTGTATCTAAATTCCATTAATTCGTCTGTTTCGTCGTAATATTACCATTTGCATAAACAAAGTAACTATTCAAATAATGGCCACGGCCACCATCCGTCTTCTTGCGGTAGGCATCCACTTGATAATAGTGGTGTCCCTGGCCATCGCGATTAGCGGTGGGGATGACTGCAAACGTCTGCGACTTCGGTTCGTGGAGTACCTGGGCAACTGCTTGAGCGGCACCGGTGGCACTGGTAATATGGTCATTCGTAGCTTGATAATTATTGCCGAGACGCTTTTTGGCACTCGCGTCGGCCGCTTGATTGTCGCGCCGAGTTTGTTCTGCGCGGTCTGATGCAGCGACCGAACTGGCCGTTTTGGTTGAGATACTTGGTTCAGCTTGTGAGGTGCAGCCGGCTAATAGTAATAGGCTGCAGCCTCCGATAATGATTCCCCGAGTCACGCGTGGTCCTCCTTACTTCGTTTGTTCCTGCGACAGACTCGGATAGGGGGTCTGTCGGATAATTTTCATATCAACGATCGTCATTACACCAATGGCTAAAATTAAAACAACGGCTAGCAAAAATTTCTTCATGACGGCAACCCCACTTCATTAGATGACTTATTTCCAGTTTGGCACCCAAATGACCCGGTCGATCTGTTCCGGAATGACCGTAATCTTAGACCCAGTCTGCGGGCCATCCTGAACATCGATAACGTAGGAGATTGGGCCCGCATCAACTTCGATGATTGAACCGCGTTGACCGTCGACCGTATCGACCAGACTGTAGAGCGGAATCTCATCGTTGCTGATTTCCATTTCATAGAGCGTGAATTGGAGGAAGTACGATTTTTTACCGGTCTTGATTTTGAGTGGCGTGTCGATAGCGCCGTAATCAGGCAAGGCCCGGTTTTGAGCGTTCGGATCGTTCATGTATTGCATTTCGTCAACAGCATCAATGGCCATCTTCCATTCGCCACCCGTCAAATTAGTCTTGGAGGAGAGCGTCATCACGGAATTAGCATAAATATCGATGACATTGAAGGCTTCGTCAACTTGCTTCTTTGGCAAATACCCAATCGTATAGCCGTGTTCCGCAACTTTGAGTTCAACACGCACCGACCGCTGTGGTCCATCGACTTCTTCGACTAATTGGATTTCCCCAATGTTGGCGTTGGCATCGACCCGATATTTCTTAGCGTACAAATAGTCCGCCTTGAGCCCCGAATCGTTATAACCGCCATAGGGCTTGAAATAGCCCCGTTCACTGGCATCTGCTAACGCTGCTTCGAATTCTTTTTGATAGTAATCGAGGCCAATCACATACGAACGAAAAATCGCGCGTGAGTTCGCATTGATGCGACGCGTCTGCGGAACGGACACGGGCCGGGGTGCCGTCTGGTTGAGCCGGTTACGAAAACCGTTATTTTGCGTCTGCAATTTGACGATTTGCCGGTCCTGTTCCTGGTTCGCTAAGGTTTGGTGAACGAGTCGTTGGCGAATCGACTTCAATAACTCGGCTTGTTTGGCCGCTGCCTGGTTTGTATGGTGTAGGTGGACCAACACCGCGATTAAAATCGTGATCAAGACTAGGCAGGCAGCAATCAGCCCAGCAACAATTAAATAAATTCTCATAATAATTCACTCCAAGAAGAATTGCAGATTAGTTTAAGTATAGTCGACCAGCACGCAGAGCGCCAATTTTACGGCTGTGCTTGTCAGCGAATCGATAACAAGGTATGATATTGCTATTGTATAATAATTTTGACTGATAAGAAACGGTGGCGAACAGCGTGCAATGGTTGATTAAAATCTACCATCAAGGTGAATATTTTTGGAAATATGCCGTGTTTGGCTTTATGGCCGCGTTGATCAACGTGTTGGCATTCTGGCTACTACACGCTGTCCTGGCTGAACACTACCTATTTTCCAACACGATTGCGTGGATCGTCGCAACTTTGTTCAGTTTTTTTACCAACAAAGCGGTGGTCTTTCAATCAAAATCACAAAATTTTTGGCACTGGTGCCGCGAGTTCGTGAGCTTCATGTTAACGCGCGGACTGTCTTACTTTTTTGATACCTTCCTGATGTTTCTCGGCATCTCAGTCCTCATATGGCCAGCGATGTTAG
The DNA here is from genome assembly GCF_018991185.1 of Lactiplantibacillus sp. 7.2.4. Taxonomy (NCBI): domain Bacteria; kingdom Bacillati; phylum Bacillota; class Bacilli; order Lactobacillales; family Lactobacillaceae; genus Lactiplantibacillus; species Lactiplantibacillus sp. 7.2.4. The sequence continues at coordinate 39,630 of NZ_JAGYGS010000026.1, read as the reverse complement.
TGAAAATCATTGATCAGGTACTTGTCGGATTGTTCAATTATGGCACCTCGCGCCTGATTTTTATGGAAAGTAATCAGAAAATGCGGATGCGCAGGATGCTGCTGAAACGGTTAAATAATCGTAATAACTAATGATGTGAATAAGCGTATTAAGCAAGTGGTCAGGGATGGCGGCTTGCTTTTTTAATCGCATTAATTAAGTGCTCGCTTCATATTCGTTAGTCAGCAAAGTCGGACGGTCGCCCTTAAATCAAATGTCCCGTCAGCTGCCAGTGCAGTAGGGCGCCACAAACGATGGTAATGACGGTGCAGCTGACGAGCAACGTCAACAGGCCGCGATTCAAGTGGCTTTCCTGTTTGCGTGCAAACGTAATTTCCACTAAGCCAATCGTGCCGAGTCCCAGCACCGCTTTAATTAGCGTCAACCACCAATTGCCGCCAAAGGTTTTGGTCGCCAAGACGACGCCGGTAATAATGATGAGCAGGTAACCCAAACGACTGAGAATCAAGTAACGATTGGCTGCTTTGATGGAATGACGACTCAGGCCTAACGTGACCGTCACCATCAGCCACAGCCAACCAAAAATGTGTCCGAATAAGTACATAGTAAAACCGCCTCCGCATTTACAATTCATGTCTAATTTTAGCATGAAAGTAACTGCTGGCGGCGGTTTCTTTTATTGGACTTTCGTTAAATTTTTCTGCTGGACGTAATTGACGAGTTCGAGCACCGTTTTGAAGCGATTAAACGGGGTGACGATGTGGACACCGTTGAAGCGGGCGCAGATGCCATCGATTAATTCCTTGGCAATCGTGATTCCGACGGCTCGTTCGTTGCCGTCCAATTCAGCCTGTTGCATCCGTTCCAGCACTGACTTAGGAAGCCGGATGCCGTGGACTTCGTGATGCAAAAATTCAGCATTACGACGCGAAACTAAGGGCATCACGCCAACAAAGACTGGCACGTCGATCTGATTGGCAGCCAGCGCATCGGCTAATGCATCGACATTAGCGAGGTCGTAGACGGGTTGCGTAATAATGTAGTCACAACCATAACTGAGTTTGCGACTGATCGATTTAGTCGACACATCGGTCCGATACGCGTTCGGATTGAAGGCACCGGCGACCCGAAAGTCACTAGCTTCTTTCAACGACTTCCCAGTAGGACCAATGCCGCTATTAAACTGTTTGATCAGCTTCATCAGTTCAACAGAACGGACGTCTCCGACCGAAGTCGCACCCGGAAAATCGCCGAGTTTTGCCGGATCACCGGTCACGGCCAAGATGTCTTCAATACCGAGACTGTGCAATCCCATGATTTCGGATTGCAAGCCAATCAGGTTGTGGTCACGGGTCGTTAAATGAACGATTGGCGTGATGCCGTAATTCAACTTCAACTGCGCCGCAATTGCGGTGTTGGCGATTCTGACCGTCGCGAGGGAGTTGTCCGACAGCGTTATTCCATCGACACCGGCTGCTTTGAGACGCTCAGCGCCCCGGAAAAATTTACGGGTATCGAAATCACGCGGTGGATCTAACTCAACCAGGACGGTCTTTTCCGTCGCAACCTTGTGTAAAAACCGGTGCTGACTTTTCGTCGTGACGAGCGTCGGTGCCTGGGCCACATGGGTCGGTGCGTTATGCGGCACTAGACTGCGACTGCTTAAGCCGCGAACGGTCGCCGCGGTATGAAGTGGCGTCGTCCCACAACAACCACCGATAATCGACAGGCCCAATTGGCGAAAGCGTTCGGCATATTCTTCAAAGTAACTCGGTTCGCCATCATAGACGATTGCGCCGTCCTGGTCAGTGCCCGGTAGTCCGGAATTTGGGTAAACGGCGAGCTTGACATCCGCTGGAATCGCCAAATTTTCAAACGACTGCGCGAGGTAGTAGGGGCCGAGTCGGCAGTTGGTCCCAATCACGTCCGCGCCGGCCGCGTGCAGTTGGACAATGGCATCCGTGAAGCTCGTCCCGTTGCGCAGGACACCAGCGGCCAACATTGATACGTTCGTAATCACCGGTAGATCCGTGTGTGCTTTGACGATTTTGAGTGCGGCTAATAATTCACTCAAATCATAGTAAGTTTCCAGTAAAATCCCATCTAACTGTTCTGTTGCTAGCAGGGCGGTCAGTTGTTCGGTGACATTGGCCGTAATTTCGGCTTGCGTGGCGCGTTGGACAGCTGCATCTGTGTCGCCGGCTAGCCCACCAATCGTGCCTAAAATATAAACCGGATGATCAGCATGCTCGCGGGCGGTGACGGCGATTCTGACGGCGGCCTGGTTGATGGTCGTGACCTGATCTTGCAAGTCGTAGCGCGTCAATTTGAGTCGATTGGCCGCGTAGGTGTTCGTTTGAATAATGTCTGCACCCGCCTGAATATAGGATTGATGCACGCGTAAGATCGTGTCCGGATGCGTCAAGTTGAGGTTTTCAAAGGCCGAGTTGATGCCGTAGTTACCATATAAGAGGGTGCCCATTGCGCCATCAGCCAAGAGAACTCGCTGTTGTAAGGCTTGTCTGAGATTCATCCGCACGACCTCCTTTAATGGACACTGCTAGTGAGCTGAGCTTGAATCGCGTTACGAGCAGCCACCATGTTCTTGAGGGCTGCCAGCGTTTCTGGTTCTTGACGGGTTTTGAGCCCACAGTCGGGATTGATCCAGAACTGGTGGGCATCGATGACTCGCAGTGCCCGTTGGATATTGGCTTCGATTTCAGCCACACTTGGGACGCGGGGACTGTGGATATCGTAGACCCCGAGGCCAATTTCCTTATCGTAGCCCGTTTGCTCAAAGGCACTGATGATTTCGCCGTGGCTCCGCGACGTTTCAATCGAAATGACGTCAGCATCTAATGCCTTGATGGTGTCGATGATGTCGGCGAAATTCGAGTAGCACATGTGGGTGTGAATCTGGGTGTCATTTTGGACGCCAGTTGTCGTAATTTTAAATGAGTAGACCGCTTCGTCTAAGTAAGCCTGCCAGTGGCGCTGCTTGAGTGGCAGGCCTTCTCGAAGTGCGGGTTCGTCGACTTGGATGATCTTAATGCCCGCTTGTTCGAGGTTGTTGACTTCTTGCCGGAGCGCCAGGGCAATTTGATTTTGAACCTGGGCCTTTGGGATGTCATCGCGAACGAAGCTCCAGTTGATAATCGTCAGCGGCGCCGTCAGCATGCCCTTGACAGGCCGGTCAGTCAAACTCTGCGCGTAGACGGATTCAGCGACGGTAATCGGTTCGGTGTAAGCCACGTCGCCAAAGATTACTGGTGGCCGAACCCCACGTGACCCATAGGATTGGACCCAGCCGTTTTGAGTGGCGTAAAACCCAGTCAGTTTTTGACCAAAGTATTCGACCATGTCAGTCCGTTCAAATTCGCCGTGGACGAGGACGTCCAAACCGAGGTCTTCTTGCAACTTGATCCAGCGCTTAGTTTCAGCGTGAAGGAAGGCTTGATAGTCGGCATCCGAAAGATTGCCTTTGCGCCATGCAGCCCGTTTCGCGCGGACCGTGGCACTTTGCGGGAAGCTCCCAATCGTGGTCGTTGGCAGTAGTGGCAACCGCAAGCGGTCGTGCTGCAGCTTGATTCGAGTCGCAAATGGGGCCTGCCGTTCAAATTTCTGATTTTCGAGCTGGGCCTCAGCTGCTCGAACGGCTTGATTATTCCGGTGACTGGATTGATTGAGCGCGTTCAGATTTGCCTGGTTACGGTCAAACGCGGCTTGAACTGCATCGACGCCATGATTGGCGGCTTCCGTCAGCACGTGCAACTCTTGGAGCTTTTCGTCGGCGAAAGCCAGGCCACCGAGCAAAATACGATCGGCTTTCGTTTCATTTTTGGTCGTGATTGGCACGTGTAACAGCGAGTTAGCGGGTTGTAGCCACAGTTGGTCGTCACTGACGATTTGGCGCAGTTGTTGCACCAGCTCGAGTTTGACGTTCAGGTCGCTAGCCCAGACGTTATGACCGTCGATAATCCCAGCGGCTAAGATTTTGTCAGCTGGGAAACCGTGTTGGCGCAGGTGGTCCAGGTTTTCACCGTGGTCGTGGACTAAATCGAGCCCCAGCGCCTGGACGGGTAGGTCAACGATTTGGTCATACAAGTCGAGACTGTCAAAATAGGTTTGTAATTCGATTTTTAGATCCGGCACAGCTGTGTGTAAGGCAGTCAATGCAGTGGTGTAGGGGCGGAGTTCGTCTGGCTGCGTCGTTTTGACCAGGGTCGGTTCGTCCAGTTGGATCCATTTAGCCCCAGCGTCCGCGAGTTCCTGGAAAACCTGCTGATAAAGTGGCAGGAGTTGTGGGAGTAATTCTGCGACTGCGGCGTCGTCCAAGTACTGCCCGTTTCGTTTGCCGAGTTTCAGAAACGAAACTGGGCCCAAGATGACGGGCTTGCCATCAATGCCTAATTCTTGCTTGGCTTCTTGGTAGTACCGCAACCAACGATTGTCGAGTAGTTTAAACGTGACATCGTCGAATTCTGGCACGATATAGTGATAGTTAATGTTGAACCATTTCGTCATTTCAGCGGCGACCGCCGTATCCGTACCACGCGCAATCGCGTAATAATCTGGTAAATCAAGTGCTTGGTCAAAGTGGCCGAAGCGCGTTGGAATGGCATTGAAGGCGACCAGGGTGTCTAGTACGTGGTCGTAGTCGGAATTATCCGCGACCGGAATGTAGTCGACGCCTAAGTCACGTTGCTTTTTTAAATTCGCCAACCGTAATTTCTTGGCGTTGGCGTGGAAGGTCGCGTTGTCGAGCTGACCTTTCCAAAAATGTTCCAATAGATGTTTCCATTCCCGATGTTCCCCTAAACGTGGATACCCCAAATTGCTATTAATAATTGTCATCGCTGACCACTCCTTCTCATTTGCTCATTAATTTAAACAAAAAACGGCAACCTCATCCTCATTAAAGGACGAAGTTGCCGTTCGCGGTACCACCTTAATTCGTCAGCACCTCACGATGTTGACCTCAACCCGTACGTTTCATACGGTAGCTTAATAACAGCAACTAACTGTCATCACCTAGCAAGTGCTCAGTGGTGCCGTTTGGAGGCCATTTTTCATCAGTCGTTTTCCGGTTTGGTTTCCACTATTCCAAACTCACTGCACGGGTAGCGACGATTACTTTCCTCTTCGGAACGTTTACGTGTTTTATGATTGATTAGAAAATACCACCGTTTACTCATTTAGTCAAATTATTTTTTAATGTTTTTAACATATTTTGTGTTAATGGACATTAAAGATGATTCAAACGTGCTAATTGTGGATTCTTGTTCGTCAGCCGATGCGCGCCATATTCCGACCTCCGGGGCCGGCTGACAACGCTGGAACAGGGCGGACATCGATTTGAACTCACGCAGCAACCCACTGCGCAATTTCAAATACGAGTCTTATTCTAAGCCGGAAGCAGCCCACTTCCAGCTAAGAATAATTTGGCTACTGAGCATTGTCAGCCAGCCCCTACAGTCGGGAACCCGCTCGAATGGCAGATGAACGGCCACCTAACTAAGCACAATTGGCCACTGAATATTTGGTGACAGATTCTTCAGGCACAGGCTTAATCAGAATCGATGATACTTTTAGTGTTCGAGTACTGAGAAGATTATCTGAATATTATTCACTATTTTTAATGCCACTAATTTCAATGGACTCTAGTCTTGAAGTTAGTTGATAAAATGGACTTCATTTATAACTAGAGCCTTTTTTATCTCTGGTAACTAGAGGAAAGCCTAACAAATTCAGTGAAGTTGCTTGTCAAAAGTACCGTATGCTAAGAATCAACGACTAATCCAACAAAAAGCTGAGTCCGTACATGTTTGCCTTTCTAATGCCATCCCAGAATGAATGGAAGCTGGCATAGGACGCAGGTATCACAGAATGTTTATGGCAAGTCGCCTTATTTTCCAGCGGTTCTAAGCTGGTGATTTTTGAACTTAGGCTAATCGTCCTAACCACATCAACTGCAATCCACGGGGTCGCAAATGAGCTAATTATCAATAGAATTATCGTCGATTTAGACCGGTTACTAGATTGATTAACGTGTTTAATTAGTTCGCACCGAACATCTCACGCTTGCCAGCGACCGTCTCGAAAATAAACTGAATCAGCCAGTTTTATAAAAATGAAAAAGTGCCACAATCCCCGATAAATCAGAGTTTTTAGCTATCACGATAATTCCAGTCATCTACATACAAACTGCTGCAACCTTCACGAAATCATCACATTTTTTTCGGGTTATGGTTATTAATTTTTACTGAAAAGTTGCTAGTATAGTTGGTGAGCCCACTAGCGAAGTATCAGAAATAAAATAAATAATGATGAGGATGATGAATTAATGAGTTTGTGGCAACGATTATTTAACCACCACCAACAGCCCAAGCAGGCAGTACTGATTCTGGGGAGCGGCCGATCAGGTACCTCAGTTATGACGAAATGCATTAATTTGATGGGTATTTCGTTAGGAACCGATAATTTATTGGCACCAAGCAAGAAAATCAATCCTAAAGGTTACTTCGAAAATAAGGACGTTATCAAAATTCATAAGTCCTTAGGAAGTCGCGTTCGTTATCGACCGGCTTTTAAGGGTTACTACGATAGTTCGAAGATCAAAAAAGATCGGGCGGACTTAACCAACTACCTCAAAAATTTCTTTGAAAATGAACAATATTTAGCAATCAAGGATCCACGGATGAATGATTACATCGAACTCTGGCAGCATGTCTTAGCCGACGTTGATGTCTTACCAGCCGAAATCGTGTTGTTACGGAATCCAATGGACGTGGTTCATTCGAACGAACGTGCTTGGCACCGGGATACGACCTTAGCAATGCGTCAATGGCAAGTACGGACGCTGTTATCTTTACGTGACAGTGACCGGACCCACCGAATCCTTGTGACGTATGAAGATTTGTTTGGTCAGACCTTAACGACACTCAAACGTATCGCCACCCAATTTGATTTACCATGGACCGACGATGAGGCCGCCTTGCAAGCTAAAATCGATGATTTCATTGATCCAGCCCTACAAAAGAGTGATAGCGGTGAGAGCTTAGCGGATTTTGAAGCGCGTACAGATGTGGAACCAGACGTTAAGGCACTTTACTTACTAGGCCGGCAAGCTGCCACAGATCCGGACTTCTTTGCTTCAGAAGAATTCCAACAAAAGATCGATGAGATGACGGACCAATATCTGGCCGATTACGGTGCGTTATATCGGGATTTCAATGCCAAAATCAACAGTAAGACGTTCTTCGTCTTTGGTGAAGACCAAGCGCAAGTTGACCAAGTCAATGACATTTTACGCGCCAACCAAGTCAAAATGGTCGGGACAGAAGCCGACAGTCATGCCGTTGCCGAAGATTTGAGCGAACGGTTGAACAATGAGACCCTGAACGTCAAGACTTATCCGTTAGATTACTTAGTCGTTGAGCAGAAGGAAGAACTCAACAATTATTTGCGTAAGAATGCCAAACGCGAGGCACTCTGGGGTATTGGCGATGCTAAAAACAACGAAATCGTCGAAATGTTGACCAATGTCAGCCGCGAACTGGGTGCCGACACCCATAACGTGGTGATTGCGGATGATTTGACGGCAATCGATGATCCACGAGAACTGCGGATTGCCATCCAACACTTGATTCGGACGCTACACGCCGTTGAACGGCCACCGTACCAAGTGATCATGGCTGACCAGTTAGCAACTCCCGCGACTCAGGCGACGCTCAAGGCGTTTGTGGCCACAGAACCGATTAAGGCGGACCAGCCAACTGATTCGAAACCGGATGAAACATTCAAATTACGGACGCCAATCGATTTCCAGGAAGTCGCTGGCACATTGACTGCGCTATGTGAACAAGCCAGTCAGGATAGTACCAAACAAGCAACGTTAAATCATTTTGTAAGTGTTAATTATGATGAAATTTTAAATGTGAAAGGTGATCAATATGCAAACAGTGTACGGAATTAAAGCCCATGGTGGTAAGTTAATCAACTTAGAAGATTTTAGCGATGAAACACGGCAAGCAGCCGAACAATTACCAAGCTTGACCATCAATAATTGGAATATTTCTGATTTGGAATTGATCGGGATTGGTGGGTTTAGTCCACTGACGGGGTTCATGTTGAGTGACGATTACCATTCAGTTGTCAACACGATGCACCTGAAGAGTGGGGTAATCTGGAGTGTGCCGATTACGCTCGGTGTCAGCCAAGCAGATGCCGACCGGATCGAATTAAATAGTGAAATCGCCTTAAAAGGTGAAGATGGCATTATTTACGGGACGATGCGGGTTGAAGACAAGTACGTCCCTGACAAAGAACTTGAAGCTCAGAACGTATATAAGACGACCGAAGAAGCCCATCCTGGTGTTAAACGCCTATACGCCAATGGTGACGTTTATCTGGGTGGCGCCATCAAGTTGCTCCACAAGCCAGACCACGGTGCCTTCAGTGATTACTACATGGAACCAATCGAGACTCGCAAGATGTTCCATGACTTAGGGTGGAAGCGCATCGTTGGTTTCCAGACACGGAACCCAATTCACCGTGCTCACGAATACATTCAAAAATTAGCCTTAGAAAACGTTGACGGCTTATTCTTGAACCCATTAGTTGGTGAGACCAAGGCCGATGATATTCCAGCGGATGTCCGGATGGAAAGTTACAAGACGATTCTGAAGTACTACTACCCAGAAGACCGAGTGCGGTTAGTCATTTATCCAGCTGCAATGCGGTACGCTGGTCCTAAGGAAGCCATCTTGCATGCCATCGTTCGGAAAAACTACGGCTGTACTGACTTTATCGTCGGCCGGGACCATGCCGGTGTTGGCGATTACTACGGTACTTATGAAGCCCAAGAATTGATTTCATCCGTTGAAGATGAGATGGGCATGCACTTCTTCAAGTTTGATAACTCCTTCTACTGCAAGAAGTGTGGTTCAATGGCCACTCAAAAGACCTGCCCACACGGCGAAGAAGACCATATCTCATTAAGTGGGACTAAGGTCCGTAAGATGTTGGCTGATGGGATCGTGCCACCAAAGGAAGTTTCTCGTCCAGAAGTTGCCAAGGTCTTAATCGAAGGTTTGAAGCGGAAACGCGAACAGCAACAGGAGGTTTAATGAATGACAAAGTCAGAGAATATAACTTGGCATCATTCACAAGTTAGCAAGGAACGGCGCCAAGCACTCAATCATCACAAAAGTGTCGTCCTATGGTTTACTGGGCTCTCAGGTTCAGGTAAATCCACGATTGCCAATGCCGTTGAAAAGGCCTTGTTTGACCAACAAATTGGTAGTTACGTCTTAGATGGCGACAATATGCGGTTTGGACTGAACAGTAACTTGGGCTTTTCGGCTGAAGACCGGGAAGAAAACATTCGCCGGATTGGTGAAGTTGCCAAACTGTTCGTTGATGCAGGCGTCATTATTTTGACTGCCTTCATCTCACCATATCGGGCCGACCGTGATAAAGTTCGTGAGAACCTTGAAGCGGACGAATTCATCGAAGTATTCGTTGATACGCCGCTGGAAGTCTGCGAACAACGCGACGTTAAGCAGTTGTATGCCAAGGCTCGTCGCGGTGAAATCAAAGGCTTCACGGGTATTGATGCGCCATACGAAGCACCGCTCAACCCCGAAATTACCATCGACACTTCCAAACAACCGCTAGCGGATTCAGTCAAGCAAGTCCTGACTTACTTAGCTGATCACAACTACGTTAGCTTAGCGACTGCCGATGAAAACTAACGAAATCTTGACTGCTATCGTGCAATCAATCGCTAAAATGGACCGAATCTTGGTCTATCGTCATACCAATCCAGATCCCGATGCAATCGGGGCTCAGTTTGGACTGGTCGCACTATTAAGCGCGGCCTATCCAGACAAAACGGTGGTGGCGATGGCCCAAGTTCCGGGCCATTTGGCGTGGTTGCATGCCGACGACCAACCAGCCATTACGCCGCAGTCGACGGATTTGATCATTGCAGTCGACTGTGCCAACCAGCAGCGATTAGCCGGTGATCTGCCGAGCGACGCATTTACGATTAAAATCGACCATCACCCCAATCGAGATCCTTATGGACAGCTGAACTGGGTCGATGAAAGTTACAGTAGTTGTTCGGAAATGATTTTTGACCTCGCAAAGAGTGACCCAGCCCGTTTTAACATCGATACTGCGATTGCAACCGATTTGTACGCCGGTATTATCGGTGATACGGTGCGGTTTTCAACGCCGGAAACGACGGCGAGGACACTGGCGATTGCGAGTGAACTTGCTACAACTGGTATCGACATCGCTACTTTGAGTCACCATGAGATGGATTTGACCCCGGCGTTGAGCAAGTTGTACGGTTACGTCTTGAGTCAGCAAACGATTGAAGCGAACGGTTTAGCTCACGTGGTGCTGCCACGCCAGTTGTTTGACAAGTGGGGCATTAACTACGGCGATGAGGACGCGATCGTACCGCTGCTTGGGAATCTGACGACGGTCAAAGTCTGGTTGTTTTTCATCGAAACGCCAGAAGGCAATTATCGGGTCCACTTCCGCTCGAAAGCCATCAACGTGAACGGCGTGGCAAAGGCCTTCAATGGTGGCGGCCATCCGTTAGCGAGCGGGGCATTTGTGCCGGATTTAGCCACGACTGAGCAAGTCGTCGACCAAATGCGAGCGCAAGTGTTAGCACAAACCGCATCAGAGCAAGTATAATTAGGTTAATATTATAAATAAAGTAATAGGGTTGGTGAATGGTAAATGCGAAAGCGAAATTGGTTGATTGCGCTAATTGTCGTCATTGTGGTGGCAATCGGCGGTGGTTGGGGATATTACAAGTATCATCAATCTACGACGAATTCGACGACGACTAGCAAGGTCCGGTCGGCAAGTAAGACGAAGAAGGATATCAACACGCGTTTGGTCAAGACTGAAATCAAGGCCCAAGCGGGTGAGACGGCAACGCTCAAGAAGGCCGTCGCTAATAAGAATTACACGGTCAATAACATGTATACCAAAGTCAATCCGTACGGCGTTTCACCACTTTCGGCTAAGGTGATTTTCCACACGGATCAGGCGGCTAAAGTGAGTTATACCGTGGTAGGTAAGAGTGCCAAGACGTCAATCTCCAATACCATCAGTAAGTACTCGACGAGCCATGACTTGACGGTACTCGGGTTATACGCGAATACGAATAACCAAGTTAAAATCAAGGTAACGTACAAGAATGGGACGTCAACGACCAAAACGATTCGTTTGAAGACGGCCACGTTACCTTCAGCGTTAACGGATTTCAAGATCAACGTTAAGAAGGCTAACAAACAAAAGATGGTTCTCGGTACTGGAAATTCGAAGTTGACCTTCATGGTTCGGACAACGATTTCTGGTAGCAAGCAGTCAAAGAACTTATCCTTTGGGATCGATGCCGATGGTAATATTCGGTGGTACACCACGCGGCCAACCTCACACATTTTCAAACAACTCAACAATGGACATTTACTCATTTGGACCAAGTCGAATGCTAAGAATTCATACTTCGACGAGTTAGTGGAAATGGACTACACGGGTAAAGTTTACAAGACTTACAAGTTTAACCATAAGGCTTGGGGCAAGGCTAAGGGTTCTAAGAAGCAGAACCATAACCAAGTCCACCATGATGTGACTGAGCTGCCAAACAGTGACTTGATTGCGACCGTTTCAGATGGTGGTCGGACTTATGTCGAAGATACCATGATCGTTATTTCGCATAAGACCGGTAAGATCACCAAGGTCATCAACATGAAGAATCTGTTACCGGCCAAGTTCTATACCAAATACAATGCCACTAAGTCGAATAAATACATGGGTAAGAAAGATTGGTTCCATCAAAACTCAGTCTATTATGACAAGACGGACAAGAGCCTGATTATTTCTAGTCGGAACCAAAATTTAGTCATGAAGATCGACTACAAGACTGAAAAAATCAAGTGGATTCTCTCGAGTAAGAAACGGTCGGCATGGCCGAAGTCTTACCGCAAGTACTTGCTGAAGGCCAAGGGTAAGATTGCCTGGCCAGGTGGTCAACATGCGGCGATTGTGGACCCATCGACCTTAGGTAACAAGGGTTCCTTGAATGTGCTGATCTTCAACAATAATGTGGCAGTCGGGACGACCAAGAAGTCCTTGCAAGACTCTTCTGGTAAATATTCCGAAGGTGTCGAATACCACATTAACGAGAAGACCAAGACTATTTCACAAGTCGGTGCTTATGGGAAGTCACTCGGTAAGAAGAACTTCGCAAATATCATTGGTTCGAACCGTTACTTGAGTGCTTCCAACCGCTTGATCGACTTTGGTTGGTTGAACAATGGTAAGTCGGCCAATATTATTGAATACGACCTCAAGAGCAAGCAACAAGTGTTTAACGTTGAATTGACAGGATTGCCAAGCGGTGGTTACGTCTACCGGGCAGAACGTTTCTCATTGTATCCAACGAAGCATGCTTATGGGATCAATGAGTAGTGTTGCGATTGACGAACTGATCATATAGCTAGTAAGTGCAGGATTGCAGCCTGGTTCACTAGGTGACTGGCAGTGATGTGAAGTTCATTCGTCACACAAATCTTAGATGGAAATAAGTTCCTCGCGGTTTTGGCGCGAGGGGCTTATTTTTTTGAGCCGGAGTTTGAGCCGGAGTTTGAGCCGGAGTTTGAGCCGAAGTATTCCACGTGAGCCCTGACTGGCGTGGCGAGTACCGTGCTTCACTTGTAATCTTCACCATACCGAAAACGTTAATTAGTCTAAACCAATAAGTTAACAAAAAAGTCATAAATTCATCGCAAAATTATCTGAAAATCAGGAATTATTTCATACCGTAACGTAATTAAGTTCATATTCCAAGTCTAAAATGGTTCTTGTATTAATGAATGACTCGGTTTCTGAAGTGGTACCGGGGATGTTCAGATTACTGGAAAGAATAGAAATTAGCTGAAGCGGAGCGATGACGATGACCCTCAATATTGCAATAGTTTTAATTACGTTATTAGTATCATTTGTATTAATGGCCATGGAAATTACCACGCCTAACGCGGTCATCCTCTGTGCCCTGGCATTTTTGATGTTCGTGGGGATTCTATCGCCAACAGATGCCTTATCTGGATTTGCCAATGATGGGCTCGCGACAATCGCGTTAATGTATATTATCGCGTACGCCATCGCGAAGAGTAATTTGATTACTCGATTATTTGACCGGATTCTCGGTGATGGCCATAATGAAAAACGGTCGCTGCTGCGGCTGCTCGCCAGTGTCAGCGTGATTTCACCCTTCATGAACAATACGCCAATCGTGTCAACCTTGACGCCGATGGTTCAGCGCTGGACCAAGCGCAAGGGGATGGCGGTTTCTAAATTTTTGATTCCATTATCGTACGCCACGATCTTGAGTGGGTTGCTGACTGTTTTAGGGACGTCGACCAACTTGGTGGCGCAGGGCTTATTATCGAAGTACAAATTGGCTAAGTTCGGAACGTTCGACCTCGCCATCGTCGGGATTCCAATCACAATTATTGGGCTGATTTACTTACTAACAGTCGGTTACCGGCTATTGCCAAGCTATTATGGCAGCAGTGTCGATGATGTGGCCGCTGAACCGAATGATTATTTGATTGAAATGTCGATTTCTGATGAGTTTGAACATTTGAATGAAACGGTGGCTGAAGCCAAATTGCGGAACTTGCCACGCTCCTTTTTAGCCGCCATTAATCGGGGTGGGCAGGCAATCGTGCCGGTTGCGGATGATACGGTGTTACGACTCGGCGACCGCCTGTACTTTACCGGGACCTTTGATTGCATCAACGATTTAATGAATATCAAGGGATTGGTCCCAAGTACTCAGAAAATTAATTTGGCAGATATTACCAACGAACGAGCGCGGTTAGTCGAAGTTTCGATTCCTGACACTTCGAGTTTAGTTAACCAAAGTATCAAGTCCGCCCGTTTTCGGAACGTTTTCGGCAGCGTCGCCGTTGCAATTCGGCGGAATGGCGTCAATCTGGAAGGTCGGCTCGGTGGCATTCGGCTCAAAGGTGGCGACAACCTGGTCATGATTACAACGAGTGACCAGGATGAATTGGCGACTTTGAAAGACTTGCACGTCTTCAACTCACAACCCGTCCAGTCCCGCAAACATACCTACAAAGACTTTTTACCGATTTTCTTGTTAGTGGCGACGATTGTCGTTTCAACGATGGGGATTATTGATTTATTCGTTGGTTTGGCTGCATCCTGCGTGGTGTTATTCCTGACGAAGTGTGTGTCGATCAGTGACATCGTTAAGGCGGTCGATATGAACGTGCTGTTCCTAGTCGCAAGTAGTTATGGTCTAGGATTAGCGATGTCCAATGTCGGTGCCGATAAGTTCATTGCAAAGTCGCTAGTTGCCATTACTGGTAACGCATCACCAATCATCTACATGTTTTTGATCTACTTTGTCACGAACTTCCTGACAGCTATTTTATCCAACGCGGCGGCGCTCTCGTTAATGTTTCCAGTGGTCGTGTCGGCCGCCAAACTGGAGGACCTGCCCGTTATGATGTTGGTCATGCTGATCACGATTGCGGCGACGGCAGACTTTTCGACGCCAATCGGCTATCAGACTAACTTGATTGTGTATGGACCTGGTCATTATAAATTTACTGATTACTTCAAAGTTGGGATTCCACTGAATTTAATCTGTATGGTCGTCTGTGTCTTCGTTTTGTATTACTATTATATGGTGATACTGTAATTTTGATGTTAATCTGCGGCATGAAGTTTGGCTGGCCGCGAGTACAAGTGACTAATTGAATAAAATCTGATTGCGTTGCTCGCTGGATGCGGATGACGCGTTGATCAGAGAAACTAAACTAAACGCAAGCGTGCAGAATTTCTGGACGCTTTTTTGCGTTGAATAGGGTGTCACGGTGGAAAGACGGGGGATGACGTGGTAGGAATACCAAAACGAGTGGCCCTGGGTACCATGCGATGATGGTAGCTGGGGCGGTTCTGACTGCCAGTCACTGACTTGATAATCCGAAGTCGGAAGCCCCAAATAATTGCGAAAATAAATTATTTAATTTTTAGGGAACAAACCACTAGTATTCTAAAACCAAAGTTGATATACTAGCAAAGTTTGCTTGATTGTTTGGTTAACAGGAAAACGATTACAAGCAGGCCATCTTAATTAACGAAAGGAGTGCGGAAATGAACGATTTAACAAAGGGGAAACCGTTAAAATTAATTTTCTGGTTTACAATTCCATTACTAATCGGTAACATTTTTCAGCAATTTTATAGTTTGTCAGACACGTTGATCGTTGGTCAGACACTTGGGGTCAAAGCCTTAGCAGCTGTCGGGTCAACGGGGAGTGTCCAGTTCTTGATTATCGGGTTCGCGCAAGGCTTGACGGCCGGGCTGTCGATTTTAACGGCGCAACATTTTGGTGCCCGTGATTTTAAAGCAGTTCGGCGGAGTTTTGCCATCAGTATCGTGGTCAGTCTAATCGTCGGTATTATTTTGACGGTACTGTCACTGATATTTGTGGACCATATTTTGTTGCTGATGCAGACGCCAACGGATATTATCGCGGACGCCCGAACCTTCTTACAAATCATGCTTGGCGGGATGTTAGCCCCGATTGGTTTTAACTTGTTGTCGAACATCATTCGCGCACTCGGCGATAGTCGGACACCGTTGTGGTTTCTGATTATCAGTGCCTTAATTAATATTGGCCTCGAATTACTGTTCATTCTGGTCTTTAAGTGGGGCATCGCCGGTGCTAGCTGGGCCACTATTCTGGCACAAGCGATTGCGACTTTGATGTGCGTGGTGTATATCATGGTCAAGGTGCCAATTCTGCACATTGGCTGGCGCCATTTCAAGCTAGTCTGGGCAGAAGTACGGGCACATTTGAACGTCGGTTTACCCATGGCGTTTCAAATGTCAATCATTGCGATTGGGACGATTGTCTTACAAGCTGCTCTGAATAGTCTCGGAACGAACTCAGTGGCCGCAACGACTGCCGCTCAAAAAATTGACCAATTGGCGACGCAACCGCTGATGTCGTTTGGGGTCACGATGGCGACCTTTGCGGCTCAAAATTACGGCGCCCACAAGTATGAACGGATTATTACTGGTGTCAAACAAACGATGTGGCTGTCGGGGAGTTTTAGTGTCGTTGCTGGTCTGATTGAAATTATCTGGGGCAAGCAACTGGTCGGCTTCTTCGTTGGTCATCAAGATGTGGCCGTCCTGAACTTGTCGCAGACGTATTTTAACGTCATTGGGAGTACTTATTTATTACTGTCGATGCTCTTCATTATGCGTAACACGCTTCAAGGTCTGGGTCGCAGTGCGATTCCGACACTGGCCGGAGCTGCGGAACTATTCATGCGGGTGTTCGCTGCTTTGATTTTGGTTCGACTGCTCGGTTACGCCGGGGCATGTAGCTCGGAGCCACTAGCCTGGCTGGGCTCGTGTGCAGTACTTTTGCCGGCGTACATTAAGTCCGTTCGTGATTTGCGGCGTCAAGAACGCATGACGACCGTGGTCGCTGAAGAACCGACGCCTATTTTGGCAGATTCAGACAAATCATAATTAAGACTTGCAACAAGCTAGATTTTTTGATAATATTTGTTATCAATTTTATTTTAAAAGTTTCTGGATGGGTCGCTAGCAACAGTGAACTAGCGGCACACCAAGAAGGGTTAAGGAGTTTAACACATGGCCGTAGAATTAAAAATTGGCGATTATGTCGCCGGTAAAAAGTTTGCTTCACTAGAACATGATTTCAAGGGTGAAATTGAAAAAGTGTATGAAAATTCAGTTTTGATCCTCATTAAAGAATTTGAAAAAGCTGACGAACCAATCGTCAATGAGTACAACCACCGGGCCGTTGTTCGTAAGGAAGACGCTAAGCTCATCAAGGCGGCACCAAAAGCCAAGGTTGTTCCTCAAAAAGAAGACTAAAAAATTTATAAATAACCATGACAACAGAAAAAATGTATGCTATACTAATTTCTGTTGTTAAATGCGGGTGTAGTTTAGTGGTAAAATTCAAGCTTCCCAAGCTTGCGTCGCGGGTCCGATTCCCGTCACCCGCTTTGTAGTTAACTTCAAGGTTGAAATGGCCTTTGCTACAAGTTCCTCACTTATGGTCCGTTGGTCTAGTTGGTTTAGGACGCCTGCCTGTCACGCAGGAGATCACGAGTTCGAGTCTCGTACGGACCGTAATTTAGATAAAAACGTGTCGTTTGACGGCACGTTTTTTTGTTAGAATCAATCTCTGATGGCTGGCCTCACTTTATTTATAAAAGTCTGGTACGGTCAATTGCTGATTTGCACTGACATTCTGGCCAATTTGGATGAAAAGAGGAGAACTCGATGAATTTTACAACAATTGCTTTTGATCAGTTAACGGTGCGCCAATTGCATCAAATCTACAAGCTACGAGTGGCAGTCTTCGTCGTTGAGCAGCACTGTCCGTATCAAGAGGTCGATGATACCGATTTGACCGCTTGGCACCTACTGGGGCAGGATCAACAGGGGCACTTAATTGCATACGCACGCTTGATGCAGGAAGCGAATCATCAGGCCCGCATTGGTCGAGTGTTGACGAATCCGGACTTTCGTGGTCAGGGTGCCGGCAAGCAATTGGTACAGCGGGCGCTTGAGCAGATCAATGCGTTATGGCCGGAAACGACGCAGGTCAATATCCAGGCACAACACTACTTGGACCGCTTCTATCGTCGCTTTGGCTTTGAGCCCGTGTCAGCAGTCTATCTGGAGGACGGTATTCCGCACCAAGACATGGTTTTGAAGTTACGCTAGTCAAATGCAATAAATTCTGTTATACTAACGCATGGTAAAAATTTACACGTCTAATGAGAAAGAATAGTACAATAACGGGTCAGCACAGCGAATTCGGGATGATGGAAGCCGAATCTGAGCCATATTGGAAGCGCGCTTTTGAAGACGACAATTCGATAATAAGTGGATGCAATATCAATTAGAGTGGTACCGCGGGAACATCTCGTCTCTTACATGTTATAAAAATATGTAGGGGACTTTTTTTGTCCCGCCACGCAAGTCAAGGAGGACAATATGGATTACAAACAACTCGTTACGGCAGCCTTAGCGCCTGCCTTACCAGATTTCACTAAGGAAGCGATTTTCGAAAAACTCGAACAACCAAAGACTTCCAAACAAGGTGATTTAGCCTTTCCAACTTTTACGTTGGCTAAGACGTTACACAAAGCACCACAGATGATTGCCAGTGACATCGTCGAAAAGGTTGACGACACTGATTTTGAAAAGGTCGTTGCCATGGGCCCTTACGTCAACTTCTTCTTCAAGAAGGATGCGTTTGCGGCCGATATTTTAGGCCAAGTACTGAGCGCTGAAGGTCATTTTGGTGATAGCAAGTTAGGTGAACAGGGGCAAGTGCCAATTGACATGTCATCACCAAACATCGCCAAGCCAATCTCAATGGGCCATTTACGCTCAACTGTGATTGGTAATTCATTAGCCAATATCTTAAGTAAGTTGGATTACCAACCCGTTAAAATCAACCATTTGGGCGACTGGGGCACGCAATTCGGTAAGTTGATCACGGCCTACAAGATGTGGGGGAGTGAAGCCGAAGTCAAGGCTGATCCAATCAATAACTTGTTGAAGTACTACGTGCGGTTCCATAAGGAAGATGTTGATCACCCAGAAATGGACGATGAAGCACGTGAATGGTTCAAAAAGTTGGAAAATGGCGATGAAGAAGCGACTAAGTTATGGTCATGGTTCCGTTCTGAATCACTGAAAGCTTTCAAGAAGATTTATCAACGGTTAGACATTGACTTTGATTCCTTCAAGGGTGAAGCCTTCTACAACGACAAGATGCAAGAAGTTGTCGACATTTTGGAAGACAAGCACTTGTTGCAAGAAAGCCAAGGTGCTGAAGTTGTTGATTTGAGCAAATATGACTTAAATCCAGCTCTGATCAAGAAGTCTGATGGTGCGACACTGTACATCACCCGGGACTTAGCTGCCGCGATTTACCGGAAGCGGACTTATGATTTCGTTCAATCCCTCTACGTCGTGGGTAACGAACAGACGAACCACTTCAAGCAATTGAAGGCCGTCTTGACCGAAATGGGCTTTGACTGGGCGGATGAAATTCATCATATTCCATTCGGCTTGATCACTTCTGGTGGTAAGAAGTTGTCAACGCGGAGTGGCCGGGTCATCTTGTTAGACAAGGTCTTAGATGATGCCGTTTCATTAGCACATGAACAGATTGAAGCCAAGAACCCTGACTTACCTAACAAGGATGAAGTTGCGGATGCAGTCGGAATTGGCGCCGTTGTTTTCCATGACTTGAAGAACGAACGGATGAACAGCTTCGACTTCAACTTGGAAGAAGTCGTTCGTTTTGAAGGTGAAACTGGACCTTACGTACAATACGCACATGCTCGGGCGGAAAGTATCTTACGCAAAGCGGGTAGTCCTGAAATTGCCACGACGGATCAAGCCTTAGCAGACCCTGCTGCCTGGGATACCCTCAAATTATTGAGCGAATTCCCAGCAACGGTCGTTCGGGCAAGTACCGAATACGAACCATCAGTGGTTGCCAAGTACGCCATCCACTTGGCAAAGGCCTTCAACAAGTACTATGCCAACACCAAGATCTTAGTCGAAGATGATGACTTGAATGCACGGCTTGCACTGGTCAAGAGTGTCAGCATCGTCTTGAAGGAAGCCTTGCGCTTACTTGGGGTTAAGGCGCCTGACGAAATGTAATTTATGCATAACTAAAGTTTTAAATCGAGTCGCTCTGAGAATGGACAAGTTCTTGGGGCGACTTTTTTAGCCAGCATATTCTCGAGCATAACGCGTTGTGGACCGGATTGCGCTTAGGTAACGCCTGTTAGTCAGTAACTGGTTAGCGTATTTTGACCTTCCACAAATAGTGGATACCACGTGAAGTGCCAATAATAATAACCAGCGGCCACGCCAGTAGTTGCAGGCAGCCGTGAATAATGAAAGCGACGGTGATACCCATCAAGTCATCTTGATAGTCATTTTTAGCCAGTAACATGTCGCGGCTGATGACCGGATTGAGTGCGTTGCGATAGATTTCGGTGAGACTCTGATGGTTGCCAGTCGTTTGGTGTAGTGATTGGGAAGCAGCGGAAATCAGCTGAAACGGGTGACGGGTAAGTTTAGGTACTAGCGCCATTAATAAGGGATGTGCAACGAAATAGGCACTAAGCAAGTAGCCATTGACGAGTGTCCAATGAAACTTAAACTGACCTGTGGGTGATGCCGTTACGGCGTATACTGCGATAATCGTAAACAACGCACACCGAATGTAGTCAGCACCCACGAGCATGGCTAATTTTTTCATTGTGAGTCATTTCCCTGCCTAATCTGTTTTTTGCTTGATTATAGCGAATAATGGGCGCTTTGATCGCCTCAATTCCTTAATAAGGCAAGTTTCGATACCAAATAGTTCTGCGACTGTTTGGAGTGACCGGGTGGTATTCTGAAGGGTAATTCGAAAAGCCATATTGGGGGCCTGGTGATGAGTTATTTGGAACTAACAAATATTCATAAAAGTTATCAAATCGGTAAACAAAAATTTGACGTTTTAAAGGGCATTAATCTGCAATTTGAACTGGGGGAATTTGTGGCGATTGTGGGTGAGTCCGGTGGCGGTAAGACGACATTGGTGAATATCATTAGTGGTTTGGACCATGATTTCGCCGGGACAGTCCGGATTGCGGGACAGTTGCTGGATTACCACCACGAGAAGCAGCTTGACCAATATCGGCGTGAGGTGATCGGCTATATTTCGCAGTCATACAACTTGATTGCCCATCTAACGGTGCTCGAAAATGTGATGCTGGCGCTAGACATGACCAAGCTCAGTCATGGGGAACGACTCCGACGCGCACATGAGTTACTGGCGCAAGTTGGTTTGACCGCCCAAATCAGAAAGTATCCACAGCAACTTTCCGGTGGGCAAAAACAACGGGTCGCGATTGCGCGGGCACTGGCTGGCGACCCGCAGATACTGATTGCAGACGAACCCACGGGTGCGCTTGATGCGGACAACACGGCCGAAGTGATGGCGATGCTTCAGAAAATCGCCCAAGATGGCCGTTTAGTGATTTGCGTCACCCATTCTCAGCGGGTGGCTCACGCCGCTAGTCGGATTGCCGAACTCAACGATGGTCACATTCAACCACAATCGAATGCAAACGGACAACAGCAAGCTTCACCTGTGAGCGTTGGTGCGGCAACGGACGCCGGTTCACCCAAGAAACCCCAGCCGATAGTTCGACAACAGCTACCCGCACGGCCGTTGCCTTGGCACGTCTCAGTCATGATGGCGTTTAAACACATGCGCCATACTTGGACATGGAATACATTAATCGTCATTGGGACCGCGATTGGATTGTTTGCAGTAATGCTTTTCAATGGCTTGGGAACAGGAATCAAAGGCTATATCAACCATGAGATGAACGCATTAGTGGATCCGCAGTCAATCATGGTCATGCATCAGGCCGATAATGCTAAGGATCGAGAAGAACAAGCTGCGGCGGTCTATGATCCCGCAGTGGCTGGCGGAATCGCCGCGCGGATGCCAGTGTTTACGGGGCCTCAGCTGACTGCGTTGCGGGACCTAAAACATGTGACTACTATTGAACCAGGTATTTCAGCGACGAACGCGACGATTGCCATTAATCGACAGAAATTTGCGGCGCCAGAACTCACGACTTGGACGAGTGATGAATCAACCCGTAATTTGAAAGTGGGCCACGTTCCAGGTAATAACCAAATTGTCCTCGATAAATCGTCGATTGCCCAGAAGTGGTCGGGAACCAAATGGCGACAATTAGTTGGCCAGCCGGTATCGGTTAGTTATCAGACCTTCAATCTCCAAGGAAAGCCAGTGACAATTAGTCGTACACTGACTGTTGCCGGTATCGTCGATAGTTCCTCAGAAGTCGGAATCAATGCGCTTAATTACCAGACGATGCAATCGATGCGGGCCGCTGCCAAGGTTTCGACCCAGCCAACGTTTGTTACGGCCCGAATTACGAGTCGGATGCAGAACCAGGCGGTGGTTAACGAAATTAATCATCTGACGATTGATGGTAAACGGCCGTTTGCCGCGACGAGTATTTCCGCAACGCTGGATTCGTTCAATACTTACGTTAATATTGCCACTGCCGTTTTAGCGGCGATCGCAGGCATTTCATTGGTTGTTTCCGCACTCATGATCATTGTAACTATGTTCATGTCGGTCAGTGCCCGCATGAAAGAAATTGGTATTTTACGGTCGTTGGGTGAACGACGGCGGGATATTCGACGCTTGTTTACCAGTGAAGCCTTAATGATTGGATTAATTAGCGCCACCATCGCAACGGGCCTGTCGTACGTTGCTGCACGGGGCTTGAATCATATGCTAGCCAAATTGACAGGGGGCTATGCATTGGTTCAAATTCAGTTCAGTAATATTGTGGTTGTCTTTATTCTGGCTATCGTCATTGCTTGGTTAGCCGCTATTTTGCCAGCACGGCGAGCCGCACGGGCAAATCCAATCAAAGCCTTGTTAAGTGAATAAGGCTTCGATTGTCTTCGAGTGAAATGTGCAGCTCGAATGTCACAAAGCTATTCTATAAATGATGGCTTTCACATTAAATTGTTATCTTAGCTCAACTAGTGTGACTTGCTGGCTGAGCTGATTTTTTTAACGATATCTTTCGCATCTTACGTGACAACGTCTCAGGTTATCGTGAGTTTTCATTACTTTATCAAGCTAAAATTAGGTGACCAGTGGTTGCTAAATGTCAACGAACGACTCTGGTTGTGCTGCTAGTTAGTTAATTGATAGAACAAATTATTATTAGTAAAAACTAATTTTTGCTCGAAATATTGACATTTTATAAATTGAATTGCAATTGTTTAAATTGTGTACGGCTGATTTTGAAGATTTGAGAGTCTGGGCAGAACCGTGTCTTGACAGTTAATCTGACGGGAACAGTTGTGTTGATTTTACTTGTTCAGCGAGTGAATTAATTCGCCAACAAACTTATCAGTGACTTCTCATAAAAAGCCCGAAATTCCCCCATTTGTACATGCAAAATACTAGCAATTACAAGTCGCTGCGGTTATGCTGTTGGTGTAAATTAAGTGAGGGAGGTTATTACTTTGAAGAAACAACCGCATACACTGGTTATCGGTGGCACACAGCCAGCCAGCGGAAAAAGTTTGTTGACGCTCGCGTTAGCAAATGTACTGACGAATTGGGGCGCCACGGTCACGGTTGTACAATGTGACTACCATACAGCAACGTGGACGACGATTAATGGCCGTTCGAACCACGAGTGGCAAACGGACATCCAAACGGCAGCGGAACTTGATGAATTTTGGCTGGCATTGCAAGGGATTCAAAGCGACTATTTACTAGTTGATCTCGCTTCAAGTGGTCCGACACACGACAATTATACCTGGTTATGGAATGAATGTTGGTTACCTCTAGCGCAACAAATTATTTTAACCTATTCTACTGAGACAGACGTCAATACGTTGTTATACCAAGATCTAGGTGCGTTACAATTCAGCATGGAATACACGGTAACCAATCCCAAAATCTACACGGTTTTGAACCAATACCCTGCACCAGTGGCAGTTCGGCGGCAGAGGCCTGTGGCGGAGTTAGTGCCATTTCACCGGCAGTTTCAAACCCGACACGCTGAATTTGCGGCCCTGGATCTGCAACCCCTAGGAATGTTAGCGGATGCGCGCAAACATCCAGAGCAGGTCTTGGCAGACGCCACTCAGATTTTGACCAAATTAGTAGCTTAATTCTTTAAACCAAACGACACGCGCTGTGAGGAGCAACGGGTGCTTTTTTGTGTCGCGTCGGGCGCCGGTGTACCCCAAAATTGTATTTAAAAAAAGCTGTGGCCTGGACCAGCCGCGATTCAAATCGTGACACGGTTACCAGATGTCACAATGCGACACGATTTAATATGGGGAGCTGATTAGCGATGGCGATAATCAATGGCCTGTTTGATGAGGCAAAATCCGACAATCACGGCACCAAGCATTGGTAACGCCCAGGACCCGAGGTGCAAGATCAATCTGGGGGCCAGTAAACTCCCAATCACGGTACTAGTATCAATAATAGTGAGGACCCACATCATGAGTGTGTGGCGGTTGCTAGTGGGCATCTGCTGAATATGCGTAAAAAATTGAATGTTCGTTTGACTACGCAGGACGCCGAGCACCAGCATCATTGGTAGTAGCTGGTATAATGATGCACGCATGAACAGCAAGCAGATACCGGCTGATAACGTTAAAGTCAGTAATGTGTATGGCTTACTTCATCTGAAAACAACCGGCCCCAGCAAGATACCGAGTGCATTTGCCGTCAATAGCCAACTTAATTGCCAGTGACCCTGAAGGTAGGTGACAGCAATCCAGGGAATACATACGGCAACAACAGCATCGATTAGATAACCGATGACCGCGTAACTTAATGCCCATTTAGGTAGCGCAACCGATCGAAAGCTAGAATGCTTAGCTCCCTGAGGTGATGGGGCACTAGGGCTAACTTGAAATTGCCAGTCTAGACCAGCTGAAAAGCCGAACGCACCACCCATGATCAGAATCAGCGTCGCGGGGTCAAGCCACAACAACGCACCCGTAATGATTGTGGTGGCACTAACAATTGCCAGCTGACGAATCTGGGTTTGATAACCGTTGATGGTTTTAAGCCGTGTGCGGGCAAATAGCTCCGGGAGCGCCGTTTTATTGCCAAGTTTATAAAAGACACCAATCGACTTATTGAGAATCGCGACCACCACTAATCCGGTAATGGTCCAGTTTCTAATTTCGAACCAGCCATAGGCACCAATAAACAGAAGCGCAGTCAAAATATCAGTCACAAACATAATCGTTTTTGCTGAATAGTGGGATAACACTTGGCCTGCCACCAAATTGAGACCAATCGCAGGTAACATCATTAAAGCCATGACGTGACCAAGTGTCTGTGGATTACCTGTCTTTTGAATCGTGAGCCAAGTGACCAGATAGTTGAATCCGTAAAAGCAAAAGAACGTGATGATCATGCTACCGAGATAACAAACCAAGTTGTGGCGGTCGCTACCACTAGCGGTATCAAGCTGTTCCATCAGCTAATCACCACGGGTGTATGGGTCGGGATATTCTCGTACAACCACTTGGCATCGGCAATCGACAGGCGGATGCAGCCGTGTGAATTGGCCACTTTCCCGAGTTGTTCAGCTTCTGACTTAATATAGTGGTTATTTGCATCTACGGGTACCGAGTGGAAGAGGTAGATACCGTGGTCTTTGAAGGAGACCCAATAATTGGCCCCTTCACCGGACTGGGCATTAAAAAAGTGCAGGCCGCGTTCCGGCTGAATCTCAAAGTGACCACGCGGTGTCTCAGAGCCTTGTTTACCAGTTGAGGCGCGCATAGTATAGAGGACGTGGTCGTTGTTTTTTAAATAAACGCGCTGCCGTTTGATTGAGACTTGAATGTTCAAGTCGGCATAGTTGCTCAGCGTTGGATAGGCCTTGCGCATGGACGGCTGATGCCAGTCGATTTTGACCGGCGTCGGTGCCTTAGGCTTAGCAGCGGGCCGAGTCACAGCGATGGTTGATTTTGCCTGGACGGCGTGCTGATGATGGCTAATGAAGAGCTGTCCAAAGCCAATCAAAATGGTCAAACTACTGGCTGCAATGGTCAGCCAAATGAGTTGTGTTTCACGTGTTTTCAAATCGATTCCCCCCGCAAATGAACGATTGCATCATAATAGTGTAGTTTACTCAGCGAACGAACGTTTGTTTATCAAAATTGTGTAAACTTTGCATATTGTTTGCGTAAAGTTTTGGCTGAGTGACGAAATGCTGATGGATTTCGGATGAAGCGGGGGACTAAATGTTAATGCAACTCAGCCAACACAGATACTAATCGGCTTATACTGAGCTATTGATTGAATGACAATACTAAAAGCGCATCAAGAATCAACGCGACTCTTGATGCGCTTAATTTCATGATAACAGTTTCGGTGTGGTCGCTTATTGTAAGCTGGCGACCTTGGCAACGATTTTTGCCGGTGTTTCCCATTCAGAACGTTCGAATTCAGAAACGGGGACTTCAATCCCTAATTGATTTTGGAGTTCCAATAAAAGTTGCACAGAACCCATTGAATCTAAGATGCCTTCATCAAATAAATTGGCATCCATATTACTTGAAACATCTTCCCCAGTTAGATCTTGTAAAATCGATAATACCGTTGCTTTAACATCGTCCATGATTAACATACTCCCCTTATTCATAATTAATGGAACAGTATCATCTTAGCATAGTTTGTAATCAGATGATGGTTAATTAGGGATGTTAACCAAATCTTTACAGGGTCAAACATTGAAGTTGGCGTGAATCAGCTCAGTCAAAATCTTGATACCCTGTTCGAAACGCGCACTCGATTCGTAAGAGAAACTCAGGCGAATGTATTGATTAGGCTGGAAGTCATAGATGCTACCAGGATTGAATAACACGTTATGGGCAGTCGCCAGATCAAAGAGCTTGGGAATGTTGATGCTGTCTGCCAAGCGTACCCATAAATAAAAACCGCCAGTCGGAGCTTGCCACGTGGCAAAGTCGCCCCAGTAATGGCGCAAAATATCTTGCGCGGTGGCGGCTTTCTGGGCTAAAACGGCTCGAAAATTGGCCTGATAAGTGTCGTATTCGGGGTCCGCAAGAATCTCAGCTAAGACCAACTGTGACAATGAACTTGCCCCGTAATCCGTTTGCATCCGAACGTCCGTCAGTCGATCGATGACCGGTTGGGCTGCCACCGTCCAACCGATGCGCAGTCCGGGTGCCAGTGACTTTGAGATGCTGCCAAAATAAATCACATTGCCAGTCGTATCAAGTGCTTTCAACGGCTGTGGCGGTTGCTGTTCGAACCAAACGTCTTGATAGGCGGCATCTTCTAAGATTGGCAAACGGTGTTCCTGAGCGGTTTGCAGGACTTGTTGGCGGCGCTCAGCACTCATCACGATGCCAGTTGGATTATTGAACGTCGGAATGGTGTAGAGAATGGCGTGCTGCCCGGGTGCGGGAGCGGCCATTTGCCAATAGGCCAGACCCTGATTATCCATCGGAATGCCTGCCAAGTGCGTGTGGGCGGACTGAAATACATGCAAGGATTTGACGTAGGTTGGCGCTTCGGTATAAATTGTCGCGTCCCTTGGAAATAGTGACATTGAAACGAGTTGTAGCGCTTGCAATGAACCGGATGTAATCAGAATATTTTCGGGTTGGGTCTTAATGCCGACCGTTTGTAAGTGGCGCGCGATTTGTTCCCGTAACGCTAAGATACCGGCTGGTTCGGTGTAATTGAGACTGGTGAGTCGCTCGCCCAGATGTGCGAAGGCCCGCTGAAAGAGTGGCCGCGGGAATTGTTCCGGTGCGGGTTCGCCGGTGCTCAAACGGATGACGGCGTCGGTCTCAAACTGGTTGATTTTTTGCAAGGCGTGGGAGTTGGGCTTGAATTGCCCGGCTTTGACGTATTGGGACCAGTTGACATGTTCGGCAAGGAGGCTGGACCAGTGATTCCCAGAAACGACCATGCCCGAGCCCGGATTGCTGGTAATCAGTCCGACTGCCATCAGCTCGTCCAGCGCGGTAATCAGGGTACTACGGTTGACACCAAACTGTTCCGCGAGTTTGCGTTGTGCGGGCAGTTTGGATCCGACTGCCCAGTTTCCGGTCGAGATTTGTTTCTGAAAATAATCAGTGATTTGTTGGTAAATTGGTGTGGTAGCTTGCTTATCTGGCTGCCAGTTAAGCGTTAATACGGCCATAGACGGACCTCCTGTGTGTTCAAAAATAGCAGCTGAACCTATCCCTCAGAAACAAGTGCTAGTGGTTGGGCTAAAAAGCTCAAATTGGTTGGCTACAAATGAGATTATCTCTATTATAATCATCCCTGAATTAAAAGCCAGTCTAGTTTGGTCACTCAACTAATCATTAATTGGTTGGGATGATGACAGGATTGGCTGGTAACAGGGGGTAACTATGCAAGTCTTTTTACAAGGATTATTATTCGGTATCGTTTATATTGCACCAATTGGGATGCAAAATCTATTTGTGGTCTCAACGGCCATCGAGCAACCACTACAGCGGGCCTTGCGCGTTGCATTGATTGTCATTGCGTTTGATACATCTCTGTCACTCGCATGCTTTTATGGCATCGGTAAGTTATTACAAACAACACCGTGGCTGGAATTAGCTGTGTTATTCGTCGGCAGTTTACTGGTCTTTTACATTGGTTGGCAATTGTTGCGGCAACCAGAAGCGGCGATGGACACACTCGATAGTGATTTTTCTTATAAAGCGGCGATTTTGACGGCGTTTTCAGTGGCGTGGCTAAATCCACAAGCCTTAATCGATGGGTCAGTATTACTCGCGGCCTTTCGGGTGTCGATTCCTGCAGCGCTGACGCATTTTTTCATTGCAGGCGTAATTATCGCGTCCGTTATTTGGTTTATCGGCCTCACGAGTTTGATCAGTAAATTCAAGCACCTGATGCGGCCACGCGTCTTATTGTGGATCAACCGTGTCTGTGGGCTGATTATTATTTTATACGGGATTAAACTACTCGCGAACTTCGTGACTAAAATATAGTTGCGGTTCGCTCAGACAATCGGTATGCTAGTCGTATTGGACTTTTAATGAGAGGGACGATACGCATGAAAATTGCTGGTTTTGGGGTGGAAGCCTGGCTGAACGCACACGAGCGTGAAGCGACCACCGATATTAGTCAAAGCTCGATTGCGGCCTTAACGATGGCTGAAATTGCCGCTTTGGACGACCAACAAGCACCACAGGAGTTTTACCAGGAGCTGGGGGCAGCGCGCCTGGATTATGGCTGGATCGAGGGTTCACCGGAATTCAAACAACTCGTCAGTACCTTATATGAACACGTCCCCGCGGACAACGTGTTACAAACTAACGGGGCAACTGGCGCCAACCATTTGGCCATTTACAGTCTGATTGAACCCGGCGACCACGTGATTGCGTTATATCCGAGCTACCAACAGCTATATGATATTCCCAAGTCGTTGGGTGCGACTGTTGATTATTGGCATATTCATGAATCAGCGGACTGGTTGCCAGATATTGAAGAATTGCAGCGCTTGATTCGACCTAATACCAAAATGATTTTGCTCAACAATGCGATCAATCCGACGGGGAGTTTATTGGACCGTGCACTCTTGGAACAAGTTGTAGCGGTTGCTCAATCGGTTGGCGCATACGTGTTAGCGGATGAGGTGTATGAACCGCTGGATGCGACGCCGTTTGTCTCCATCGCCGATTTGTATGACCGTGGTATCGCGGTCAATAGTCTGTCAAAGACTTATTCGGTACCTGGCATTCGCATCGGGTGGACCGCAACGCCTAGTCAGGAAGTGGCCGATATTTTTCGCAAGTACCGCGACTATACCATGATTTCAGGCGGCGTCATCAATGACCAGCTGGCGGTCCGAATCTTGCGTCATCGCGATAAGGTGCGCGCCCGCAATCAGGAACTAGTCGCACGGAACCTCAAAATCCTGACGAACTGGGTCGCTGATGAACCCCGGGTCGACTTGATTGCGCCACATAGTATTTCAGTTTCGTGTATCAAGCTCAACATTCCAATTGATGACGAGACTTTTTGTCGTGAGTTGTTAAAAGATACCGGCGTTTTATTAGTACCTGGCTCACGTTTTGATATTCCCGGTCATGCCCGTTTGGGATATTGCACGGATACCACGACTTTGGAGCGGGGATTAGCCTTATTAGGGGATTATTTACGGCGATTCGATTAGGCCTGTTTTTTCGACTGGGCGTCTGGCGTAATTTACTGACGTCGGCAGGTCGGATGTACGAATAAATTTCAAGGCCGTATTTTTAGTGGTAATTGCCGGTCTAGTTCAACAGCTGCTGACTAGCGAAAATTCATAAATATACAATAACAAGCAAGCACATTTTCTGGTTAAACGTGGAAAATGTGCTTTTTGGCGTCACACGCGTAGTTTACAGCCTGAATATTTGGTATAATGTATTCACTAATACGATTTAGGGAGGTTCCGCGAGATGAAAAAGTCTGAGCGTCAAGCAGTTATTGCGCAACTAATTACTGAATATCCAATTGCCACCCAGGAAGAATTGATGGCCAAGCTCAAGGCGGAGGGTATCGCTGCCACGCAAGCGACGATTTCGCGGGATATCCGGGAGATGCAAATCGTCAAGACCCCGGATGAGCACGGCCAGACGCGCTATGCGATTTTTAAGGCAAACAATAAAAATGAACAAGACCGCTTGTTTGAAACCTTACATGACGTGGTGACGAGCATTGATCGGGTCGAATTTATGAATATTATTCATACGCTGCCTAGCAATGGGAACTTGCTGGCAGCCATCATCGATGATTTAAATCTACCCGAAGTGAGCGGGACGCTAGCCGGTCATGATACGATTTTTGTCGTCAGTCCGAATACAACGGTTGCCAAGCAACTCTACGATTCATTTGCCAGTCACGTATCCAATGAGGACTAGTGGTGGACTAATTGGTTGCATCGATTAGCCGTTCACGCTATCATGTTAACATTGAAGAGGTGGGAAAGATGAAATATACCAAGAAACGGACGCCTCGAAAAAATCAAAAACAACGCGATGCGACATTTGATAAATTCAAACAACAACAGAATGAATTGAATGCCAATCGACGTGGCGTTCGGCGCAAATAGGCACACATCAATCATAACAGTTGAGCTTTCAGGAGAATCTTAATGATTTTTTTGAAGGCTTTTTTCTTACTTACCTAATCACTAGTTGAGTGTGACGTTCACCTAAATCTCTGATATATTATTCGACATTAAAGATAGCTAAAACGTGCCAAGTCATAAGTTCAAAGGCAACCAGCTGAGACCCGCTGGAAACAGTGCGAGTTACCCGTAAACATGCAGTGATAGGTTCGTCCTAAGCCGGCTTCCAGGCATTCTGGGCAATGGCCGGAGCGTGGTGGGCACAGATTTAAGCCGACAGCCCACGTCTTAAATACTGGCCTTTCGTGTTCTATGCAATATAGCCGAAACGTGTTCGGGTCAGACTGGGACTTCCGGTTAGCTACGCCAGAACGCCAAGCGGAAGTTCGCCGCTTAACGCTTTAGCTAGGCTAATCCTCAGTCCCAACCCGTCTGAACCTCACACTCTAAAAGCACTTGGCCTTGCCCAGAACACCTTCCAGCCTGGGATGGTATTCGAAAGGCGGACATGTGCGGACCCAACCTTTTGTATGATTAGTCGTTGGTTCCATTGTACACGGTCATCTTGATATTTAAGTGTCAGACAGTTTGCTAACAATCGCTAAACTTTCTTACCCATGTTTTAATGCTTCGGATACACGGCTTCATTGAACTTGTCAGGACTTTTGCTAGTCGTCTGAGATAACAAAGTCTTTAACTTTAATGCGGCAGCATTTTTATCGACTAATTTGTGGCAGTGAGATGAGTAACTAATATTCAGGCAATCGTCTCAATAATTAAACGCTATAAGTCTTGCCGGATACTATAAGCCTTTATCGATACCAACTAAAAGTTTGCCTGAAGGACCAGTCATCTCATAATCAGTGGTCAATTGCGCCAAGATAGGTGGCCGTTCATCCGCCATTCGAGCGGCTTCCCGACCGGAGGGGCTGGCTGACAATGCTCAAGGGCGAAATTCTTCTTGTCCGGGTGGTCTTCCCGGGCTAGAAGAAGACTCGTATTTGAAATTGCGCAGTGGATTTCTGCGTGAGTTCAAATCGATGTCCGCCCTGTTCCAGCGTTGTCAGCCAGCCCCGGAGGTCGGACTAAGACGCCCACCGGCTGACTAACAAGAATCTAAACTGGCACGTTTTAGCCATGAATGGTCCTTAACCAATGACAAAAATTAACATTATTGAAGATTTTTTCAAGGTTCGTGCGAATTCTAGCCGGTTGAAGGATTTATGATACAATTGTAAAAGCTAACAAGTAACGTGAGTGGTCGTGACAGGGCCATTCGCTGAACAAGGGGAAGATTATGCAAAATAATGGTTTTTGGGCCACGATCAAAGACGGCTTGCGAGTCATTGGCCACTGGTTGGCACCATATTGGCGGCGGTTTGCTGCTGTGGTAGGCTATCAGTGGCATCGCCGCCAAGTGACACGGTGGTTGATCGTACTCGTTTTGTCGGTCATCTTAGTTGGGAGTGCCTACTTAACTTATGAAGCAAAAACAGCCAAAGTTGGCAATTTGCAAGCCGAGTTAGAAAAGACAACGGTCATTTATGATCAGGACAACAAGAAGGCCGGGTCGCTGTATTCGCAAAAGGGGACCTACGTCCATTTGAGTAGTATTTCGAAGAACTTGCAAAATGCGGTGATTTCGACAGAAGACCGGAACTTTTATAAGGAACATGGTTTCTCAATTAAAGGGATTGGCCGTGCGTTTGTCTTGTATGCCATGAATAAGATTTTGGGCCGCGACTACATCAGTGGTGGTGGGAGTACCTTGACGCAACAATTGGTCAAGAATGCCTACCTAACGCAACAGCAGACCTTTTCACGGAAGTTCCGTGAAATCTTCTTAGCGATTGAGACTGAAAATGTCTATTCTAAGAAGCAAATTTTAACGATGTATCTGAATAACGCTTACTTTGGCCACGGGGTCTGGGGCGCTGAAGACGCATCGGAACGTTACTTTGGCGTGCACGCCTCTGAATTGTCGGTCGACCAAGCTGCAACGCTGGCCGGGATGCTGAGTTCGCCAAGCGGCTATGACCCAATCAGTCATCCGAAGGCGTCAACGGCGCGGCAAAACGTGGTTCTGAATAATATGGTCGAGAATGGCAAATTGACCAAATCAGAATATAACGTCTATTCGAAAAAGACGATGGCATTGACCAATAATTATCATTATGAAAGTGGCTATAATTATCCGTATTACTTCGATGCAGTCATCGATGAAGCCATTAATAAGTATGGGTTGTCGGAATCGGACATTATGAATCGGGGTTATAAGATTTATACGTCATTGAATCAAGATGACCAGACTCAGATGCAGGATTCGTTTAAGAACTCGGCCTTGTTCCCGGCGAATGCGGACGATGGGACTAAGGTCCAAGGTGCTTCGATTGCGGTCGATCCCTCCACTGGTGGGGTTCTTGCAGTCGTTGGTGGTCGCGGTAAGCACGTCTTCCGTGGCTTCAACCGGGCAACGCAAATTAAACGGCAACCGGGTTCGACAATCAAACCGCTCGCGGTATATACGCCGGCATTACAAAATGGCTACACTTATGATTCGAAACTTTCTAATAAGAAGCAGACGTTTGGTGCTAACAAATACGCGCCGAAGAACTATGACAATGTTTATAGTAAGTCGGTGCCGATGTACACGGCGCTTGCTCAAAGTATGAATATTCCGGCGGTCTGGCTCTTGAATAAGATTGGGGTCAATAAGGGTTACCAGTCCGTCAAGAAGTTCGGGTTACCCGTTACGAAATCTGATGATAACTTGGCGCTGGCCCTCGGTGGTTTGACGACCGGGGTCTCACCAGAACAGATGGCGAGTGCCTACACGGCGTTTGCAAATAATGGGAAGAAGACCACCGCCCATTTTATTACCAAAATTGTTGACGCCAGCGGTAATGTGATTGTCGATAATACGAAGACTAAGACCAAACGGCTGATGTCCGCCAGTGTCGCCAAAGAGATGACGAGTATGATGCTCGGCACCTACAATAGCGGGACCGGGGCGACCGCTAAGCCATACGGGTATTCAGTGGCTGGTAAGACTGGGAGTACCCAGGCCGATTATAGCACCGGTTCCGGAACTAAAGACCAGTGGATGATCGCCTATACGCCCGATATTGTCATGACCACTTGGATTGGGTTTGATACGACCAACAGTACCCATTATCTGAAGAGCTTGTCCGAAAACCAGCTGTCATCGTTAGTGAAGAATGAATTGCAAAACATTCTGCCGAATACGGCTAATACCAGTTTTGGAACCAAAGACGCGGCCACCTTGGCAACTGAAAATGATAATAATGATTCAGACAGTTCTGACAGTGGTTCTTCTGTTTGGGAAAACGTCGAGAAGGGCGCCAACGCTGTCAAGAATAAGGCGAAGGACTGGTTCTCGAAGGCCAAGAGCTTACTCGGTAACTAGTAAAGTCAACGACCGAATAGACTAATGCTATTCAAGCTCGGTCAAAAATGCTAAAATAATGACGACACATACTTTGAGGAGGAACTCACGATGGCCGTAAACATTTACGATACTGCGAACCAATTAGAACAAGAATTACGTCAAACGAAGGAATTTAAGGAATTAAAGGTCGCTTATGAGATAATGAAGACCAACGACAGCGCCTTTTCACTGTTCAAGGATTTCCAAGAAATTCAGATGCAACTGTCACAAAAGCAAATGAACGGCGAAGAATTAACGGATGAAGAAGTCCAAAAAGCCCATGAGCTAGCTGACAAAGTTGGTAACGTTGACGAAATTAAGTCCTTAATGGGTAAAGAACGTAACTTGAACCAATTGATGAATGATTTGAACCAAATCATCACCAAGCCCGTTCAAGATTTATACCAGAACTAAGTAAATTAAGGGTCGAGGGGCAATGACGGAATCAATTTCGTGATTGCCCCTTTTTCGTGGAGGGAATAATGAAATTTTTACACGCGGCAGATTTACATTTAGATACCCCGTTTCAAGGATTAAGCGGGGTCACGCCCGCATTACAGGAGCGGTTGGTCACAGCACCGTTGCGCGCCTTGACGCACTTAGTTGATTTAGCCATTGCCGAAAAGGTCGACTTTGTGTTGTTGGTCGGAGACTTATTTGATCAACAAGGCCAGAGTGTGCAGGTCCAAGCAGCGCTGATGACGGCTTTAGAACGACTTAACGACGCACAGATTCCGGTCCTGCTTTCCTTTGGGAACCATGATTTTCAGACGGACTTGTCACGCTGGCATTTTCCAGCTAACGTGCACGTCTTTGATGCAACGGTTACCACGGTGACTCTGACGACGCGGGCTCAAGAACGGGTCGCGGTCAGCGGCTTTAGCTATTCACAGCGCTGGGTAACGACCGACGTCAGCGCCGACTACCCGACTAAGGACGCCACCGTTGATTACCAGATTGGGACCTTGCATGGTCAAACCGGGACGGCGGGGGACCATTATGCGCCATTTAACGTCACGGAATTACTGTCAAAACACTACGATTACTGGGCACTTGGACACATTCATCAACGTCAAACGCTGAATCAGCAGCCCCCAATCGTGTATTCGGGGAATTTGCAAGGCCGCCATCGCGGTGAGACCGGGCCCAAGGGGTGTTTGATCGTGACGAGTCAGGCGGATGGACAGCTGCAACCCAGCTTTCATGCGCTTACTAAGATTGAATGGATGGATTGGACACCGACGT
Organism: Lactiplantibacillus sp. 7.2.4; assembly: GCF_018991185.1. NCBI lineage: Bacteria > Bacillati > Bacillota > Bacilli > Lactobacillales > Lactobacillaceae > Lactiplantibacillus > Lactiplantibacillus sp. 7.2.4. The sequence goes on along the minus strand of NZ_JAGYGS010000026.1, from coordinate 4,071 downwards.
TGGATGCCAAGACACCGCTTAGTCGGGCCGCACTGCAGCAACAATTGACCGATCAACTGATGGCGGCGATGACGACTGGTTTAAAACTCGTGACGATTGTGCTACCAGCGACACTTCAATTGAATGCACAAGCTGAATTGGCTTTGAATCAAGGTGCTTTATTGGCCCAACTCCAATCGCATGCCGGTGAACATTGGTGGCCAGTGGGGATTACCCAACAAGCAGCACCAGCCGTCGCGCCATTGTTTGGTATCAACGCGACGACTTGGCAACGGGTTGGCCAGGATGTCGTCACTGACGAGCAGGTCGCCACACTCGCTGGCAAGTTATTAGACGAAGATTTCTTGAATACGGCGTTATTAGAGTCCACGACGCCTGCTGATTGGCAACAACGGGTCGCGCGACTACTGAACGACCAATATCACTTAACGACGGGAGGAACGGATGATGCAGATTAAACGGCTCGATATTGCCGGTTTCGGCAAGTTCCAACAACGTCAATTTACCTTTGGCGACGGTCTGCAAGTGATTTATGGCTTGAATGAGAGTGGTAAGTCCACCTTACGCGCGTTTATTTTGGGGATGTTATTCGGTTTTCCATCACGACGGCATCCGCTGGAACGCTACGAACCCCAGGGTACGAGCCAATATGGCGGTTCGATTGACCTGCTTGTTGATGGCACGACTTATCGCCTGACGCGGTTGGGTGAACAGCCAGCTACTTTGACGAATTTAACGACCCAGGCCCCCCAACCGCTGGCGCTGCTAGAGAAGTGGTTGGCACCCTATGACCGTGACCAATACTTACGATTATTTACTTTTAATCAAGCTGAATTGACGGCACTTAAGACGTTGCGCGCCAGTGATTTGAACGTGCAACTCCAACAAGTTGGGCTGGTGGGTAGTGCGCCCTGGCGTGAAACGGCGGCAACCTTGCGTGCGGATGCAGAAGCGTTATACAAGCCACGGGGCCGTAAACCTGAACTCAATCAGGCTTTGCAGCGCTACCACCTATTAAACGAGCAGGTGAACACGGCTAAACAACGTTATCCCGAATATGAGGGCTTACAAAATCAATTAGCCGCGTTGCAAACGCAACAGGCGCAGGTCAACCGCCAATTATCAGACCTTGAACATCAGCAACAGCAACTGGCTAATTTACGTAATCAATGGCCGGTATATCAGCAATTAACCGCATTACAAACGAGTCAGCCGACCACCACCCTTGATGCGGCGACGGTGGCAACTTATCGCAAACTGAGCCAGCAACGGACTGACTTACAACACACCTTAGCGAGTGCGCGGCAACAGTTGAGCCAACAACCTGTCGATACGCAATCACAGGGATTAGTCGGATTCTACGTGCAACATCAAGCGCAGTTTGATCAACTTTCAGCGCAATTGCCGACCCTGCAACAGGCAGTTGGCCAGTATCAGGCACTCACGCAACAGGCGGCGACAGCCAAAGCCGATTTTCAAGCACAAAGCAATGCTCATCCCGAGCTGCTCGGGTGTTTGTCACCTCACAAGCAGGCGGCGATTGCGACGCTGAAGGCCACGCTGGCGGCCACGGCGAATACGCGAACGCAACGGACACCAAGTCCTTCGACGTCATCGCTTGACTGGCGCTTGATTGCCGGGGGCGTCGCGGTCGTTGCCGGCATCGGGTTGCCGCTGGGTGGCTTCAAATGGGTCCTCATGCTGATTGGGGTCGGCCTACTGGGCTGGTTCGGACTAGAGCACGCTTCATCTGCAGCACAAACTTCTGGGCAAACGGCGGCAGACCAATTGTCCGAGCAGTTGGTAGCGGCTGGATTGGCACCTGATTTAACGGCCAGTGATGCTTTGCAACAGCTGGACTTAGTGGGGTCACTGCAACGTGCACAGGCCGCCGTTACGAATGCTGACCAAGCCTTGGCAGCGCAGGCCACCAAGTTGTGGCATGATATTCAGGCGTATCAATTTGCGCGGGACTGGTTACCAGTTGACGAACAGCACCTGGTTGAAAGTGTCACGCGAATCGCGGATTTTTACGACCACGTGCACCAGGTGATGCAGCAACAAACCATGGCGGGGCCTGATTTTGCCTTTGCCCAACGACAAGTTCAGCAGCTGACGACTCAGGTGCGGGCAGTGACTGAACAATTGCAACAATTGGCGACGAATCATGGTTTAGCGGATATCGACGCGTTAACGCAAGCGGTTGCTGACCAAGAGACGCAGGCGGCTAATGCAACCAGTGCTCAGCAGTTGGCCCAACAGTTGTCTGCGGCCGAACTGGCAGCGTTGCAACAATATGCAAGTTTGGACGACTTGCAAGCCGCTATTCTCAAATTGCGGCAGCAACGGTCCCAAATCGATCAACAACAGACTCAATTAGCAGCCGATATTGTGACCGCCCAGACTCAGCTGCAGCATTTGACGGAAGATGGTCGCTACGCAACTTTGCGGCAACAACAAGCCAACCTACAGACCGAGATTACGGTGATGGCCCGTCAATGGTTGACGCGGCAACTGGGAGCCAACTGGATCGACGCCTCATTAGAAGCGTTGACGCAGCAACAATTACCGACCGTTTTAGCTGCAGCGACCACCATTTTCGCGCAACTCACGGCACAGCGGTATAATAAGATTGACTTAGAGGGTGATGAAATGGTCGTCAAAACCAGTGACACGTCCTTCATGGTTGCTGCGTTGTCAACGGCCACTAAGGAACAGCTATATTTGGCGCTACGACTGGCTTTGATTAACCATCTCGCAGAACAAGCTCAATTGCCGCTGATGATTGATGACGGCTTCGTTAATTTCGATGATCAGCGCAAACGGGCGGCTTGGCAGACCTTGGCCACCGTCGCGCGCCAGCATCAAGTGTTATACTTTACTAATGAGACGGCGGCTTTAACACAGCTGCCAACCGCGACCGTGCAGCAGCTAATCTAAGGGGGACAATATGGCAAAAAAATTATTTGACTATCAATTGGATGAAACAGTGGACGGCTATTTTTTGCTCAAAGATTCGGAAGTACGCATTGCCAAGAATGGTAAAAAGTTTTTAGCCATTAATTTCCAAGATACCTCGGGTGAAATTTCCGGAAAATTCTGGGATGCCAGTGATACCGACGTTGAGAATTTTCAAGCGGGACGGATCGTGCACCTCAAAGGGAAACGCGAAAACTACCAGGGTAATCCACAAATCAAAATTCAGCAGATGCGGCTGACCCATGCCGGCGAACCGCAAGAAGTGCAACAATTCGTCGAACATGCGCCAATCAAAACGGACACGATGGCGGATGAAATCAATCAATTCGTCTTTGGCATCACCGAGCCCAATTGGAATCGAATCGTGCGGCACATGTTGACTGAATTTCACGATAAATTCTTTAGTTATCCGGCAGCCAAGAAGAACCACCACGCCTTTGCTGGTGGCTTGGCGTACCATACGCTTTCGATTTTGAAGCTGGCGAAGGCCGTTGCCGACCAGTATCCACACGTTAACCGGGCTTTGCTATACGCGGGTGCGATTCTGCATGACATGGGTAAAACGATTGAAATGTCAGGCCCTGTTTCGACGACCTATACGCTGGCCGGTAACTTAGTTGGGCACATCGTGTTGATTGATGAACAAATCGTTGAGACGTGCCAGCAACTTAAAATTGATGAGCAATCAGAATCCGTACTGGTCTTACGCCACACGATTTTGGCCCATCACGGGTTATTGGAATACGGCTCACCCGTACGACCGCATATTATGGAAGCTGAAATCCTCCACGACTTAGACGAATTAGACGCCTCAATTCAAATGATGCAAACGTCCATTGGCCACGCTGAACCGGGAACGTATACGGAGCGCATTTTCGCGATGGATGGCCGTAATTTTTACCGACCAACTGGCGACAAGACTAAGGGCGATTTGTCGGAAGATAATGACTGATTTTAACGGTGACTAATTGCTAGCCAGGGCGCTCTTTACACCTCGTTAAGATGGCGCCTGTCGCTTGATATTGATTGCAAACTAGCATAAAACGGCTTCTCGGATTTGTTTAAAAATCTGGGAAGCCGCTTTTTTTGTGG
>NZ_JAGYGS010000025.1:0-43077 GCF_018991185.1 Lactiplantibacillus sp. 7.2.4 | reverse complement strand
AAATGAAAATTAAAAAAGCTTGACAATCAAGGGTGAAAAGGCTTACATTAAGACTTGTACATAATATCAATAGACATGTAACTGGTAATGCAGGCAGGATCTAAAAAGTGACGGGCATAGTCCGACAACTTTTGGATCCTGTTTTTTTGTCATAAGGAGTGATTAATATGGATTTTCAAGCTAGTGCAAAAGCAATTGTTGAAGGTGTTGGTGGTGTTGAAAACATCAATTCACTAATTCATTGTTCAACAAGGTTGCGGTTTACTTTGAATGATTTTGATCGTGCGGACCTAGAACAGCTCAAAACAGTTGATGGTGTTTTAGGCGCAGTTATCGCAGGTGGACAATGCCAAGTGATTATTGGTAATGATGTTGTTGAAATGTTTGATGCCGTTCAAGTATTATTAGGAAATACTGACAATAGTACCGCGAAAGGCCCTAAGCAATCGCGGGGAAAAGTGATTCTTGATTTTATCATTGGCGTTTTTCAGCCACTAGTACCAGCGATTGCTGGGGGCGGTATTCTAAAGGCCGTGCTGATGCTGATTGCGATGTTTGGCTGGATTAGTGAAAAAAGCCCTACATATCAAATTTTAAGCTTGGTCGGCGGGGCACCATTATACTTATTGCCGATTTTAGTTGCCATAACAACAGCCCAGAAGCTAAAAGTGAATCCGTTGGTTGCAGTGTCCACAGTTGGCGTGTTGATTTTACCTGATTTGGTCACTATGCTAACGAAAGGGACCACACTATTTGGCTTACATGTTACGAATGTGACATATAGTTCACAGGTTTTTCCCGCTATTTTGTGCGTGTTATTTTACGCCTTGATGGAAAAACTATTTACTAAGTATTCACCTAAACCTATTCGAATTTTCTTTGTTCCAATGATGGCAATGCTGATTACAGCACCAATTACGCTACTATTCCTTGGACCATTGGGGTATGTTGTCGGTGAAGCGTTTGTGAGTGTTATCCTTTTCTTGAATTCTCATCTGGGATGGGCTGCGACAGCGCTACTTGCTGGTGCTTTGCCGTTTATGGTTGCAACCGGGATGCATAAACCGATGATTCCATACGTTGTTTCGACTTTCAGCACGGTTGGTAAGGAATCACTGTACTTACCTGCTTCACTGGCACATAATATTTCAGAAAGCGGGACCTGTTTTGCAATTGCGCTTCGTACCAAGGATGCAAAATTACGTGCAGTCGCTATTTCAGCAGGAATTTCAGCTTTATTTGGCATTACTGAACCCGCACTCTATGGGGTCACTTTACAGCACAAACGAGCCATGATTAGTGTTGTTACCGGCGGTGTGATTGGTGGCGCGTATGTCGGTATTGTTGGTTTGTCAGGATTTACGATTGTAGGTCCCGGATTAGCTAGTTTACCAATGTTCGTGGATAAGAATAATCCGGCTAATTTAATCCATGCCTTAATCGGATTTGGAATTTCGTTTGTCGTGTCGTTTGTGGTTAGCCTACTTATTTGGAAAAATGAGACGCAAGCTAGTTCTAACGAGACTGACATTGATACGACGACAGTAGCTGCCGAGGATTTGAGAGCACCAGTAGCTGGTAAGGTTATGCCATTATCGGCCGTACCCGATGACGTTTTCTCACAAGGTTTGCTTGGGCAAGGAATTGCTGTTGAGCCTCGTGAAGGTCGATTGATTGCACCAACTAATGGAACCATTGAGATGGTTTATGAAACCAAACATGCATTAGGGATGAAAACGGATAATGGCGCTGAAATTCTCTTTCACATTGGACTCGATACCGTTCAATTAAACGGACAATATTTTGAATCTCATGTAAAGGTCGGGCAACGAGTACACACGGGTGACCTGCTTGAAACGTTTGATGTTGAAAAGATTAAAGCTGCCGGGTATAACCCGATTACGATGATGGTTGTGACTAACCAGGAGAGTTATACCATTGCGGTCGATGAAAATAGTTCCACAGTGGCTGATCAGTCTGTCATGAATATTGCTAAGTTAGGAGTTTAAACAATGGGTTTACGAAAAGATTTTTTGTGGGGTGGCGCAATTGCTGCCAATCAAGTAGAGGGTGCATGGAACGTTGATGGGAAAGGGTTGTCGGTTGCAGATGTTGCCAGCTATAAACCCAATATTGATGTTAAAGATTATCGCAAACAAGTTGGTGTAACACAAGCTGACATTAATGAAGCAATTGAGAGTACCGATGTTGAGAAGTATCCCAAACGTCGTGGAATTGATTTTTATCATCGTTATTCAGAGGATTTGACATTGTTTCATGAAATGGGCTTCAAAACATTGCGGCTATCAATTGCGTGGACTCGAATCTTTCCGACTGGAGAAGAGATAGAACCGAACCAAGCAGGGTTGGCTTACTATAAGGCACTCTTCGCTAAAATGCATGAGTTAAATATTGAACCGATCGTGACACTATCCCATTATGAGATGCCGCTAGCGTTAGCGACCAAGTATAACGGATGGGCAGATCGGCGGGTAATTCACTTATTCGAGCGGTTCTGTAAGGCTTGCTTTAATGCTTTCAAAACGGATGTTAAATATTGGCTGACTTTTAACGAGATTGATAGTGTGACACGCCATCCGTTTACGTCGGCTGGAATTATCCCAGATCAGACTGAAAATTTGCTTCAGACGGAGTATCAGGCATTCCATCATCAATTTGTTGCTTCCGCATTAGTGACGAAGGCGTGTCATGAAATTATTCCTGGAAGCCAAGTGGGATGTATGTTAACTAAACTGACGGATTATCCTAATTCTTCAGATCCACGTGATGTACTGGCTTCTTTCAATAAAAACACGATGAACTATTTTCCAGCAGATGTTCAGGTGTTCGGTGAATATCCACCTTTAGTCCTGAAGTACTTTAAAGAACAACATATTAATATTGAAATGACGCCAGCTGATTTGACGATTCTGAAAGAGAATCCGGTTGATTTTGTTACCTTCAGTTATTATATGTCGATGGTCTCATCTTATGATGAAAACAATTTGACATTGACCACTGGAAACACCATAGTAGGTGGTAAAAATCCGCATTTGCCCGTTACTGAATGGGGGTGGACGGTTGACCCAGTGGGGTTGCGTATCTCACTATTGCAATTATATGATCGGTATCGTAAGCCACTGATGATTGTTGAAAATGGGATGGGAGCCAAAGATGTGTTAACACCCGAACATCAGGTACATGACGATTACCGAATTAAATATTTCCGCGCACACTTCGAAGAAATGATCAAAGCAGTTGACGCGGGAGTTGATCTACTAGGATATACCAGTTGGGCCCCAATTGACCTGGTTAGTGCCTCGACTTCTCAGATGTCAAAACGCTATGGCTTTATTTATGTTGATGAGGATGACTTGGGCCATGGAACATTAAATCGGTACCGTAAAGATTCTTTTAAATGGTATCAAAAAGTTATTCGAACGAATGGTGCAGACTTAAATTAACCAAGATGGGGGTGATTAGATGCTGCGAATTAAGAAAGTGCTTAACTCTAGTGTTGTGTTGGCTATTGATGAACATTCTCAAGAATTTATTCTACTGGGTAAGGGAATTGGCTATGGTAAGAAGGCAGGAACCGTGATAGGAGATTCTGATTTTAACCAAGTCTTTGTAACATCACCTAATCCCAGTGTTGAACAATTACTCACGACAGTAGCGTCAACGTCACCCCAATTAATTGAACTGACTCAGACGATTGTGAACCGTGCAACTGAGCAATTGCAAACCAAGTTAAGTGACTCGTTATATGTTGCATTGCTAGATCATTTGAAGTTTGCGTTGGAACGCGATGCCAAAGGAATCGAAATTACCAATCGCGTTTATTGGGAAATTAAAACGTATTACAGCCATGAATTTGAGATTGGCAATGTTGCAGTAAGGCTAGTCAATCAAACATTTAATACTGATTTTTCTGAACAGGAAGCCGCTAATATTGCGTCACACATTATTAATGCGGAAAATGGAAATGATGAACGCAAGGACGCTTTAAAGGCTGGTCAACTAATTAGCCGGATTATTAGTATTATTAAATACCAAGCAGGCGTGACAATTAATGAACATCAAATGAATTATCAGCGGTGTGTCGTTCACGTGAAGTTTCTAGTAGAGCGCGCAATCGCGGGTGAATTGTTTGATGATGCCGATCCTGCGATGGTTGCGTTGGTGGCAAACCAGAATCCGCGTGCATTTACAATTGCACAGAAAGTGGCCGCTTACTTGAATATGAAATTTAAAGTACCTTTGCCTAATGAAGAGATTATGTTGATGGCGATGCAAATTCAACGTGTGATAACGTAAGGCATTGCGACTAACGAAAAGGTAGTTTGACCGTGCTTTATCAATAGAGCAAAAAAATCCCCCGAGTCGAATTTCCAACTCAGGGGATTTTTAACGCTCTCAGCACCAACACAATGCCAGCAAATTACAACTCACATCGCAATCCGCAACGCATCTAGGTACTAAAAATTAATTCAAATTAAGTGTTGCATCGTAGGTCTTAAAGTCGTTGTCATCATCGTAATCATCCGTATCGTAGCTGGCGTCCCATTTGAGGCGGATGCTGGTAATGTCTTTGACACTGGATAATTTTGATAATTCAAAGTATAAATTACCGTCAGTATCCGTGCCGCTGTTTAAGTCGCCATCGAAGTCGTCACTATCCATGTCAGCGTCGACCTGTTGGCCATCGTTGGTGCTGAGCTTGGCCTGGGTTGGGTAGGCTGAAATGTCGCGACCAGCGTGGATACTCATGTGAACTTTAACAACACCGTTAAAGTCACGTTTGTCGCTGCCGCTACCGATGGTGTAAGCCCCGTCAGTTTTATAAACTGTAACTTTATCGATTTTGAAGGTAGAACCCGTCCAACTACTATCGCTGTATGAAGTGTTATAAGTTTTTTGATCAGAAATATCAATGTCGTCATCGCCAACGGTAATACTGTCAGTGTCAGAACTTGAATCTGATTCCGAATCAGTGTCTGAATCGGTGTCCGTACTATCACTATCACTGTCGTCGTAACTGTCACTATCCGTATAGCTGTCGTCAGAATCACTCGTCGAATCAGAATTGGACGTCGTTGTCAGCGCGGAATCCATGGCATTGTCACGTGCGACGATATTTACTGAACCGGCGTACAGGAGTGTGAATAAGACGAGCAGACACCAAGTCCACCATTTGTGCGTCCATGGCTTGGGCTGACTAGCAAAACGATCGAACCGTTCACCAGCTGGTTTTGACCGTTGGCACATGAAAACGATGATCAAGATTGGTCCGACGATTGGAATCAGTGAGAACCATAAGTAATGTGCCGAACGATTGGAGTCGTGCAGCCGCCGAGCACCTGCAGTGAACTGCATCACTGAAATCCAGCACATGAGCGCTGAATAGATGAGTAGCAGAACCGCTTGAAGCACATTCACGTGCGCCGCAAATGCCGGAAAACTATAGACTTTGAGGCCAAGCGTGAACGTCAAAATCAAGGCGATGATCACTAAATCCAAGTAGAGCCACCAATATTGTGGGCGGGTGATGCGCTGCGACCAAGTAAAGGTTTGTTTCATTCCCAGCTTGAGTGCTGTCCACATGTTGTCGTGTTCCGGTGGCGTCGGCTGCTTGCCGGTTGTCGTGTTCCCATCAGTTTGCGTTTCAGCGGTTGCGGCCGTCTTTTGATCCGCACCACAGAATGAGCAGAACGTTGCGTTTGCGGGAATTTCCTTCCCACAATTAATACAGAACTTTGTTTCGTTCATCGGTGTTCCTCCTAGAATTGACACATCGGGCGAAATAATATGAATAAAATTGATACTCGAAAATTATTAAAATTATGAAAGATTTACCGAGCAAAACCAATCATAGCATAACAGACTATAATTTTTAACAAAAAATTCATATTTTCTTCTTATTTTTGTCAAACAGTCATATACGAAACGATGACCGGGTTAAAACAATGTGGTGAGGCCGTGGATCTGGTAGCAATCAAGACCCAATTGCCGTCTTGACAACTTTATTTAAATGAACTTGCGAGTTGACCTCACGTTAGTTAGGCATCATAAGAAAGACGCTGGGCCTTGATGGCAGCAAATTATTATCGTCAAAAGTGAAGTTAAGGCCCTAGTTGTCGGCGCTGATGGTATAATTGAAGCAACAAATAAAAGTTGACACTCAAGTCATACGGTAAATTAAAATAATCATAAAAATGATGCGGACTGTCGACGAGGGGGAAACCATAATGAAGACCAGTATGCTGTTACAACTGCTGTTCAGTTTGCTTTTCATTGGTTTGGGCTGTTATCAATTAATTGCGTCTCGGCGCTATTTTCGGCAGGTGAAGTTACATGGTAATGCCGAAACATCACCGTTCGCAGCGATGGGCGTTTGGACAAGTTTCGTGATGGGAATTATTTTTATTATCGTGGGGATCGTGGCTGGCTTTGGACTAGCCATTAATTGAATTTAATATTAAGTACGACAAAAAAGGATCGGTAATTTGCAAATTATCGATCCTTTTTAAATTGTGGTGTCGTGCGACTGATCTGACAGACCGCGAGTCTGAATACACTTGAGCGCCGTTTTCAGATGAAAAGCGGAACAATCAAGCGAGTCGATACTGGAGAGCTACTGGCAATGACGGATTACCAGCCACCATTTTGGGGTTGCAGGTCATCCGTGAGCAGGCTGGAAAGCCTTAGCAGACTGGCATCATCAGGCTTTGTTTTCTTAGCATTCAACTCGTGGTCACGAATGGTCTTGCTTAGAATTTTGGCAACGGTGCGATTCATGTTTTGGATGACGACAAACGGCTTAGCTTTCGTCCGGTACTGCTCAAAAAGTTGTCTATCCAGTGACCATTGAAGCCATAACTGTTCCAACATAGCCCAAAAATCAGCTCCTACTTGCGCCTGATCAGTGGAACTCTTGATGACGACGTGTAACGAGCAGCCATCATTGTTAAAAACGATAAATTTATTTTTTTGAATTGTTGATATATGCCACGAAAATAGGGGATTAACGACCGCGGTCTGGGCCGCCGTTTCGGGATCGGATACTTTTGGAAAATTTTTAAATAGTGATTTGGCTTTGGTTGCGATATCTAAATACAATTCGAATTCCTCCTGATAGATGGAATGTTTAGTACCATCACAGCATTTTAAGGACGCTATTAGGAAAATTAGCTGAATCAACAATTAAGTCCGGGCTAAATAAACAACGTGCACCGCGAATCATATCGCAGTGCACGTTGTCAGTCTTAGCTAAAATTTTGAACGAGTAGGTCTATTCGTCGATTTTTGGTGCTGACCCAAGCTCAGCCTGAATCATCCAAATCTTCTTTTCAATCGCGGTTTTGAGACCAATGAAAATATCTTGGGTACTGAAGTCCTTTTCAACGTCCGACACTTCAATGCCGTGCTGGTAAAGGTCTTCCAAGTAACGATAGCCATCAACTAAGTGTGCCAGCCGTTCTGGCGTCGTCTTATCCCAAGTGCCAGGCCAATCTTTGATCTTAGTGTTATCGGCCATTTCTTTAAGGGTGGAGTAAGGGTTGCCGTCCAATGCAATCAGACGTTCAGAAATGACATCGAGCTGACTGTCGATTTCTTCCATAAATTCATCCATCAGTGGGTGCAACTTCAAAAAGTTAGGCCCGCGCATGTACCAGTGCGTTTGGTGAATAATCATCGACATCTGACTTAAATCGGCGACAAGTTGATTCAATACTTCTTTGGTTTTCGCATATTTCATTATTTTGATCTCCTTTCGTATAGGTTTATTATAGCTGAACTAATTGTTAATCGAAAACATTATACACTGGTAAAATGGTTTATTTGCGGTTTAGATCAGCGTGTGATTGAAGGGGGAAAATGAGTTTGAGTCAGTAATCTCGAATACATCACACAACGGGGCAAACGAATGAGCGTCAGTGCGGCTGTCATCTTAGTAAATTTGATTGGATGAGTCCGATATTCCAATCGCAACTAAAAACGGCCACTACATTGAGTGGTCGTTTTGATTTCTAATCAGTAATAAATTTATTCCCGTTTCTTAAACTTAGCAGCGAGACCTAACCAACCTAAACCGGTGAACAGTGCGGCAAGTAAGCCAGCAAGCGTTGCGGTATGTTCAGTCTGCTCGCTAGTTTGTGGCAACTGGCCAGCTTTCTGAGCAGCGGCTGTCGCAGGGGATTCGGCTGCTCCTGGCTGCGCGAGTGCGTTGGCTGGTACGATTGGCGCTGACGCTGAGTGGGTCGTGGTTGCTGATTGCGGCGCGCTAGTCCCTTGTGCAACAGGGGCGCTTGACGACGAACTGCCTGGCTGTGGTGTCAAATTAGGAAGTGGCATCGGTACTGGTAATGGCGCTGGCCCTGGTTGCGGTGTCGGTCCTGGTTGTGGCACCGGTCCTGGCAGCGGGGCCGGACTCGGTTGAGGTGCTGGCTCTGGCTGTGGCGTTGGATTTGGCTGCGGTTCCGGTTCTGGTTGCGGCGTCGGTTCCGGCTGTGGCCCTGGTTCTGGACTTGGCGCGGGTGTTTCTGGGACACTTGGCTCCGGCGTGTAAACGTAGATCACGTGCTGGGCGGTCGTTCCAAAGGTACCAGTCGTGGAACCCATAACTTTGCTGAAGATGTAGCCGGGAATCGTTAGTTGCTCTGTTTGATAGTTTTGACCAAATGCTCCGGACAAAACGACATCGGCGTGGAGCGACTTGCCATCAGCGTCTTGATAACTAACCGTGACAGGATGGACGGCCAATTCCTTGTAAACATAAACGACAGTCTGCGGTTCCTTAGTGAAGACGCCGGAAGCATTGCCGTTAGTTTTGACCAGCTCATAGCCCGGAATCTCGAGTGCTTCGGTCTGATAAGCCGCGCCAATTTCGCCAGTATGGGTGACGTCCGGTTTCAACGTCTGCCCATTTTCATCCTGATAACTAGCGGTAACTGGCTGTGGAATCTGCTTGGCATAAACATAAACGACAGTCTGCGGTTCCTTAGTGAAGACGCCGGAAGCATTGCCGTTAGTCTTAACTAAGTCATACCCTGGAATCTCGAGTGCTTCGGTCTGATAAGCCGCACCAATTTCGCCAGTGTGGGTGACGTCGGGTTTCAGCGTCTGCCCATTTTCATCCTGGTAACTAGCAGTAACGGGTCGTGGAATCTGCTTAGTATAAATGTAAACGACGGTCTGCGGTTCCTTAGTGAAGGCGCCAGACGCATTGCCGGTAGTTTTAACTAAGTCATACCCCGGAATCTCGAGTGCTTCGGTCTGATAAGCCGCACCAATTTCGCCAGTGTGGGTGACGTCCGGTTTCAACGTCTGCCCATTTTCATCCTGGTAACTAGCAGTAACGGGCTGTGGAATCTGCTTGGTATAAACGTAGACCACGTGTTGCGGTTCGCCGCTAAAGGTCCCGGTCGCATTGGTCGGTGTTTTGGTGAGGTCGTAGCCAGCAATTTCTAGTGGCTGCGTCGCGTATGGATCGCCCGCAAAACCGTTACAAGTTGTGTCGGGCTTCAACGTTTGGCCCTGTTCGTCTTGGTAACTGACGGTGACCGGGGCACCAGCCGTCTTTTCATAGACATAAGTGACGGCTTGTGGTTCAGCGCTGAATGTCCCTTGAGGTGCGCCCTGGGTATCCACGTGCGTGTAGTTGGTGATTTCAGCTGGCGTACTTTGATAATCTTCGCCGACCAGGCCCGTCAATTGCTCTGCGTCTCGTAAGCTGGCACCGCTACGATCCACATGCTGGATGGTGACGGGGGCCGCTTTGGCTGCGAGAACGTACGGCTGAAAGACGTGGAACACAGGCGTGCTGCCCTCCATACCTTGCGCGACGAGGTAGAAATTTTTCTCATTTGGGACCACGTTGAGCGTGACACCATTCGTCGCGAATTGACCGTTGGCGTCGCCGGTAAAACCAGGAATCTGTGGGACCAGCTGATTAAACGTTAGGCCGCCTTGTTCAGCGGGCACCACGTTGCTGAGGTCACCACTGACAGCCTTATCCGCACCGTTGAAGTAAAAACGGTAGTAGAAGCCGCCATCATTCGGCGCAAACCGTACGGGACTCAGAATTGCCGCTTGTGATTTCAGTGCCGCCTGTTGCCCATTCGGTAAGTAAAAATGGTTTTGCAAAGTTGCGCTGGCAGTGTTTTGGTCGACGTAGCGTAGTGGTTCCAAAATCGTTTGGCCGCCATAGGTCGTTCGCGTTAGATTTGGAAGATCTTTGAAAACGGACAGATCCGCAATGTTGTTATAGGCAACTTCCAATTCCTTAAGGTTAGTCAGATGAGCAATCGGCGATAAGTCGCTGACGCGGTTATGTTGAATGTTCAGCGATGTTAATTTGGTCAACCCGCTCAACGGCGAAAGGTCGGTGACGTCGCCGTTATAGTAACCACCAGGCGCATTAAGGCCGCTGTTTAGCCAAATTGACGTCAAATTGGTGGCGTATTGCAAGCCTTCCAATGAGTAGGCCGTGTGCCCATCAATATACGTATCTTTGCCATGAAACGTGGTTAATAATTGCATATCAGCCTGAGTAATATCATTAACGGAATTAAACTGATGGTCGGGGAGCTTGAGTGCTTGTAATTCACTTAAAACGGCCAATTGAAGGCGTTTGTTAGGCATCCATGTGTCGATACTTTCAGTTGGTGCGGCCGTAGAAGTCGGGTTCGTGCTGGCGGCACTGGTTGCGGCAGTTTCGGAGCTGGCCGCCGCTGAAGCAGCTTCAGCACTCGCTTCCGACGCATCTTCAGAATAGGTGCTAGCCGCGATGCTGTTAACGGCACTAGTGATTTGAAAGGCGCTGGTCACTGCCGGCGCTGCCGATGATCCGGGAACGCTAGTTGAGCCAGTCGCACTAGTCGCGCCCGTTGAACTAGGTGTGCTAGTTGAGTAGGCTCCTCCGGTCGAACCAGCAGCGCTAGTCATCCCAGTTGAACCAGCAACAGTCGAACCGGCAGCTGAGCTAGGTGCACCAGCACTTTCGGCACTTGCTGCACTAGCTACTTCGGAAACGGCGCTGGTCGCGATACTGTTGACGGCGCTAGTGATTAAGTTAGGCGCAGCGGTACTACCGGTACTTGGTGTTGCAGCCGCGGATGGTGCAAGGACTGAGCTAGCGGCGTTACTTTCAGCGGCAGACGTACCGTTACTTTTGAGTGTTGTACTTGTACTGCTAGCCGGACTACTGGTCGTACTAAGTGGTGCCAGGCTAGTTGGTGCTTCGGCGCTCGTGCCGGTCTTGCCACTGGCCCCAGAACTGGTGGCAGCGGATGCAATCGAACTGGCTGGCACACCGCTACTAGTCGGCGTGCCGACATTGTTAGACGTCGGTGCTGTGGAATTAGTCGCCATCGAAGTGACCGGACTTGCGGCTGGCTGAGGTGTTTCCGTACTATTTGCCGCGCCGGAAGAAGCACTTGTCGGCGTTTTTGAACTAGCACTTAGCTGGCTTGTACTTGCCGCAAGACTGGCAGGCACAGTCGATGCCGGTGATACCGTTGGCTGTGTTTCGGTCGTTGTTTTTGCGCCACTAGTTGCCGGGTTCGTCGGTGTTAGAACGGCTTGGTTACTCGCTAGTGGACTAGCACTACCGACTTGTTGGGTTGCCGGGGCCGTCGATGTTGGGGTATCAGTGGCGGCGAATGCTTGTTGGTTCGTTAAAATAAGGCTTGCCAGCAACGTGGCGGCAATGCCCGTGACGAGATGCCATTTTGGCGGGTTCGCCATGATAATCTTCTGCTTATTCAAAATAATGACACTCCTTTTTGATGATAAGAATTCAATTCGGCTAAATTGTAGCACCGCTCAGAACAATGGTCTATCTGTTGATAAACATGGAAAAAATGGGTTTGAGCTTGAGTGATCATGCAAAATTGACGGGCAATATATGGATAAAACAGGGATTTTGTAGGCGGTTTCATCAGCCGGCACATTGCGTTAGTTGTCATGCACCTTAAGAAGTGTTAGTCAGTGCGATGAAAGTAATTGGTTTTTAAAGGCCATAATGATTGTAATGACTTGGTTTGCAAACCTGACTAAGTGGGAAATAAATACGGTTAGCAACCAGTTTGCCAGTTACATGAGAAGACAAATAAAGACGTGCTTTTGAACAGCACGTCTTGTGATGGCACGTTTTAAATTTATTAGTCAGTTACAGCTACATCGTTGTTCAGATAAGTGACGGCATTACGACCCGAGTTTCGACCGGAGTAAAAGGCATAGCCGACACAGGTTCCTGGCATGTTCGGGCCATAAGTATCACCCGTGAGACCCGCAGCATCGTTTCCGGCGGCGTATAGCCCTGGAATCGGCGTTCCTTCAGTGTCGAGCACTTCGTTGGCCGTTGTTACTTTTAGGCCACCCATCGTGCAAAATGCACCGACGTTCAATTCGAAACCGTAAAATGGCCCTTGGTCAACCTTGACTAGGTAGGCGGGATCCTTCCCGAATTCTTTATCTTGGCCGTTATCGCAATATTGATTGTAAGTTTGAATGGATTGAGTGACTTGGTCAACCGGTAAGTGCATTTTGGCCGCTAATTCTTCGATGGTCTTCGCTTTGAAAATGAAGGGCTTATTTGCCGCAACGGCAGCATCGATTTCAGCTTGTAACTTGGTCATCTTTTCGCCCCGACGAACGTAGACGCCCAGCCCCATGAAGTTTCCGTCACGAGCCATCCGGTCAATAACACCTTGGTCAAGAATGCTAAAGACCTGGTTTTGTGTATACAGGGCATTTCCAGCGTATGAAAAATTATAAACGACGGCTTCATCGACGAAACGTTCACCATGTTCGTTTAGCCATAGTAGGGGTTGCTGACCAGCGGCAGTTTCCATTTGCGAAGCCATGTACTTAAACGAAGGTTCGCTCGGGTCTTTTAAATAGCCGCCGAATAACATGGCCATGCCCGTACCGTATTGTTGTGCACCAGCCTGCCAAGCAAGTCGTAAGCCATCACCAGTCCCTTTGCCAGAACTAACTGGAATTAAGCGGCTCGTGTCATAGTGAGTCAAGTTTTGCATCATCTCGGGGTTGTTCAAATAACCACCGGTCGCCAGAATGACGGCATGCGACTCGACAAGTTGAGTCTCCTTGGTGGCCGCGTTTTGAATCGTGACACCGGTGATCGTCCCGTTATCAGCTTGGTGCAAGTCGATGGCGGTGGTTGAGTTCAGTAATTCGACGCCCAGTGCCAAGGCTTTGGGTTGCAAGGCATCATGTAAAACAGCCTGGCCCATGCCTTTATAGATATGCCAAGTTGCTTCACCAGCGCCCATCGTCTGAACGCCTTCGTATTCGACACCCTGGTCCTTCAGCCATTGCACCGTGTCAGCACTATCGTCTAGATATTGGCGCCAAATGCGTGAATCAGCGCGATATTTGGAATAGTCGACTTCTTCCTTCAAGACCTCAGTAGCCGAAACGTGAATGTGTTGCGCTTGCTGTAAATATGAGTCAACCGCAAATAATCCCTCAGTGTAGTTACTACTACCGCCAGTATGCCGACCTTTTTCAAGTAGTAGGACGGTCGCGCCATGTTGTGCCGCTTCCAGAGCAGCAGCGGTTCCAGCAGCACCAGTACCCACAACGACAATGTCATATGAAGTCCGTTTTGTTAACGTCATATCAATTCCTCCAGACAGATTTTGTATTGATTAGCCATTTGACGGTCGAATTCACCATTACTATAATGAAGTAACCGCTAACACACCCTCATCATAACGGGTGCTTAGCTGTAAACAAACGGACAATTTAGTTCGTCAGGCGAACAAAGTGTTCGGATGGAGTTGACAATATGGATTTTGACCGCTTACAGACTTTTTTACGCGTCGTACAATATGGTAGCTTTCAGCAAGTCGCCGCCCGTGAATATCGGTCTCAACGTGCGGTGTCTAAGCAGATGACGCAACTTGAACATGAATTACAGGTCACCTTATTTCAAAGAGGTCATAATCGCATTAGCTTGACCCCTCAAGGGCGGTTGTTTTGGGCTTCAGCACAGGATATTGTGAATAACTATACGGCGGCGTTGACGGAGCTACGCGAGTTTGATGCGCCTACCAAACGACTCCTGCGAGTTGGCTACTTTTCAGCTTTTGAACAACCACTGTTACTGCGGGCGTTATACGCACTAAAAAAGCGGTGGCCCGACAGCCAATTTGTTGTGCGACAGGGGAGTAA
Organism: Lactiplantibacillus sp. 7.2.4; assembly: GCF_018991185.1. Lineage (NCBI taxonomy): Bacteria > Bacillati > Bacillota > Bacilli > Lactobacillales > Lactobacillaceae > Lactiplantibacillus > Lactiplantibacillus sp. 7.2.4. The sequence goes on along the minus strand of NZ_JAGYGS010000025.1, from coordinate 28,875 downwards.
TGAACACCTAACGCAGCAAGTATTGGATGGCTCGCTCGATTTGACGTTGTCGATTAGCTATGGTCGACCAGCTGTCGCAGCGGCAACCAAACTACAGGCAGTATCGATTTATCATAATCAAATGGTGATGGGGGTCAGCCGCTTGAATCCCTTGAGCAAGTTAGAAGAGCTACCACAACAGGCATTAACGACGCTGCCCATTTTGTATTACAGTCCAGAAAGTTCGACGTTTTTGTTAGAAAGCTTCTTGGCCAGCGCACCTTTTATCCAAGATTACGAGCAAATTCGCCGGGTTACGAGCGCTGAACAAATGCATCTGTTGGTGGCACTCAATCAGGCGGTGGCATTTTATCCCGCGGGACTCATCTCGGCTAAACATGATGAACAAGTCGCCTATCTGCCGATTGAAGGGGACAACCTGCAGGATTACGATATTGTTGCCTTGACTCAACCGGGACAGCAGCCACCACTGCTGAAGGCATTGATGCAGCAGTTCTCTCAGACGAAGCTTTAAGAACGTTTACAAAGACGAATTCCTGTAAAACCCCACCGATTTCGTTATAATAAAACCATTGTTTTAAAATTAATGATTTTATATAGGAAAGTGGGCCCAACATGTTTCAAGATATTCAACCGCACGTTTTAAAAAATCAAAATGAGCAGCAACGTTCACCGCGTCCTGGCGATTACATCTTAATTGGCCGCCAGCAGCAAGTCTTACTACAAGATGGCACGCTACCTAAGTATGAAGCAGTAGCGCAGGATTGGCAGTTTGATGCGGACCAGTATCAGTACTTGCTGGCAGTCGACGAAGCCGCTTTTTTCTGGGTGGATGTGACCGCAACGGCAACCGATCAGTATACCGTGGGTTCGACGAAACAGTTCCGCGATTTAAAACCAGCTTGGTTGGCATTTAGTAGCGCGACTGCCGCTCACTTGGCCTGGTGGTATGATACGAATCGTTTCTGTGGGCACTGTGGGCAACCGCTGCATCCTGGGAGCGCGGAACGGTCACTAGTTTGCGCCGCGTGTGGTCAGACGATCTATCCCACGATTATGCCAGCGATTATCGTCGGTGTCACGAACGGGGACAAATTACTGATGACGAAGTTCCTGTCCGGCTACAATTATTATTCGCTGATCTCTGGCTATAACGAGATTGGTGAGACCTTTGAAGACACGGTTCGGCGCGAGGTCTTTGAAGAAGTTGGGTTGGAAGTTCACAACTTGCGTTACTTTGGGAGTCAACCGTGGGCGCCATCGCATTCCTTATTAGCGGGGTACTTTGCGGATTTGAACGAAAACGTGGCGATTGACTTGGAAACTGACGAATTGGCTAAGGCCCAGTGGTTCCAACGTGATCAGATTCCGCACAACGACCAAAATACGAGTTTGACGTGGACGATGATTGAAGCGTTCCGGCATCATCAGGAAAAGTAAGCCTGTGATTGGATAAAAGCATAACATAATTAGAAATTTGATATTAGCGCGTTAAGTCATGGGCGGCTTGACGCGCTAATTTTTTGGATTTAGTTTGGCGGGTATTTGTTCCAACAATAATAATCGGCTGGTGGCTGTCGAATCAATGTAAGCCGTGTGAGTTGTAGGGGTTGCTTTTACTTTACATGCCAAATTAAAGCGGCAATAATCAATGTTAGTTATTTTAATAAAAAAAGGGGTGAGGACAAAAATGACACTACTTATTTCAACTAGCATATTGGTGGTTGCGGCGATGGTCAGTATTGTGATCAACCGTCGCTGGTTACCACGACTTTCAGTGAATTATGTCAGTATGCTAGTTGGTGCCGTGATTGCCGTAATTCCGCTATTAAACGGCCTGGTAGAACGGTTCAATTCGGAGATTTTTATTGGACTGATTGTCGCACCACTACTGTATTTTGAAGGCCAAAATACGCGGCTCAACTTAGTGGGACGGCATGCTCGGGAAATTCTAAGCTTGACCGTCGGGATGGTTGTGCTCTGTGCAGTTGTGGCCGGAATTGGGACTCAACTTTTCGCTGGCGTCGGATTGCCATTAGCTTTTATTCTGGCTGCAATCAGTACACCAACCGATGCAACGGCGACCGAATCGGTAACGATGGGCCGAGAATTGCCGCGTCCACAACAAACGAGCCTGAAGTTGGAATCATTATTCAACGATGCGTCAGGCATTATTTTGCTCAACATGGCAACGTTGTGGTATATCAATGGTTATATTAATTATTATCAGACGTTATGGGATTTTATTTATTCTGCGGGGGGCGGGTTGCTTTTCGGCGGAATAGTTAGCAGTTTGATTGTCTATATTCGGCAGTCAATGCTACGTTCCAAGTTGAACTTTATTAATAACACGTATAATAACGGAACGCCACTTAAAATCATCTTTTTAATGACACCGTTTGTTTTATATTTTGGGGCGGAGGCTTTGGGCGTTTCTGGCATTATCGCGGTTGTGTCCGCCGGGCTGGTTCACAATGCTGAGGGCGAGCGAAGTTCACTGGCTAATCCGCAGCTTGCTAGTGATCTGCACCAATTAATTGGATTGCTAAGTGATATTTTAAATAGCGTTGTCTTTATTGTGCTGGGAATTATGTTGCTCAGAACGTTGTTAGACCGCTCAGTTACTTATAATGGTTCACTGATTTGGGTAGGTATTGGGGTTGTCTTATACGTCGCCAATTTATTGGCCCGCTACGCTTATGTTCGATTGGTTCAACGGATTGGTAATCGTGAAGCTTGGATATTTGCGCTAGGTGGCATTCACGGTGCGGTGACGTTTGCATTAGCCTTTACTGTTGCCGAAACTCAGGTCAGGACGGCTGATTTTAACTTGGTATTAATGTCTGAAAGCTTATTGATCATTCTTAGTTTAATCGTTCCGACAGTCATCTTTCGCTGGTTGTTGCCTAAAGTACGGATTGATATGGATGATGCGGCTCGAATGGCGGTAATTCGAGAACAAATGATTGAGGCAGGTATTCATGAATTATGGCAAATGCCGATTTCGCAAGAATTTAAAGAGGCCATCACATTTGATTTACGTTCGCAAAACGGTCATACGACGCTCCGACAGTTTCTTTCAGAATGGCGGCGGATGGTTCAGCATCCTGATTATACAGCTGATCAGATGCGTGAACTAATGGCTATTTATCGCCATGTCTTTCAGGCGGAACGGAATTATGTGGAACAACAATATAACGCGACGGCCGGGCTCAGTGAGGATTCATTCAACCAACTGTACCGTGAAATCACGATGGCCGAGATGGTTGTCTTAGAATACGGGGCATAGGCAACCTGGTTTATGATAAATTTTGTGCAAGACGCTCAAGTCATTCATGGGACGCACTGAATAATAAGATAAGACGTTACAGTAATATTCATTTTTCGAATATTACTGTAACGTCTACTTTTTTGAATGGTTATTATCCGCGCTTAAAACGATTTGATTTGTTTGATAAAACACTCTAGTGGTGGCGCCATTACCGCATCAGTTCGATAAATAAAGCTGATTGGCAACGTCGAAAAAGCGTCTGGCAACGTTTCCGCCCGAATCGCACCAGCGTCGAGATAAGGCTGAACGACGCGTTGCGGCAGAATACTGATGCCTAGGCCCGCGCTAACGCTGGCAATGATGGCGTTTAAATAATCAAACTCAATGGGCTGAGGGATGGGGAGTTGTTGGGCATCGCGCCAGCGCGTTAATGTTTGGCGATACGCGCAGCCAACGGGGAACACGAGCATTGGCTGTTGCGTAATATCGGTGTTGGTTGAATTAGCGGTAATCAAGCAGAGGGATTCTTGCATGAGTGGCAGACAGGTCAGCGCATGATCACTGACTTGGCCACCGATAATGGCGCCGTCAAGTTGATAGTTGGCGACCCGCTGTGCATTGGCAAGGGTCGTGCCAGTTTGAATCGTCAAATTAACGTCGGCATAGTGCTGATGATAGGCTGACAAAATCGGCGGTAGAAAAGTTGAAGCTGCCGTTTGAAGCGTCCCGATTCGAAGTTGTCCACGGACTTCGTGGGGGTGCTGAATATCAGCGATGGCTTTCTCGGTCAATTGAACGATTTGAATGGCTTGGTCGAATAACTGTTGTCCCGTTGCGGTCAAATGGATCCCGCGATTGGTACGATGAAATAATTGTGTGTTCAAAGCCGCTTCAAGTTGTTGGACTTTAGTCGAAATATTGGATTGTGCGTAGCCGAGCTGTTGCGCTGCGCTTGAAATACTCCCGGCTTGGGCAACGGTAATAAACATTTTGAGTGTGTCGGTATTCATAAACGCAAACTCCTTGATATCTTGATTTGAGATGACAATATTCTTATTTTCGTGGTTTATTATATATCAAAATCGCATTACAATAAAATTGTTAAATAAATAAAGCGAGGTCAGCGAGAATGAAATATGCAACGGTCAAAGTTAACGGATTAAAGATGTTCTATCGTGAGGCGGGATCACCAGATAAACCAGTCTTCTTGTTACTCCATGGTTTTCCAACTGCGAGCCACTTGTTTAGAAATTTGATGCCCATGTTAGCCCATGATTTTCACGTGATTGCGCCTGATTTCATTGGATTTGGACAATCAGCTGCTCCGGCCCATGATAAGTTTGATTATACTTTTGAAAACTTGACGAAGTATGTTGATGATTTTCTCTCGGTGATGAAGATTGATCAGTTCTACATGTATGTTTTTGATTACGGTGCGCCAATTGGCTTTAGTTTGGCAGTGAAATACCCACAACGGATATTAGGCATCGTCAGTCAAAATGGCAATATTTATCAAGAAGGCCTGGGTGCCAAATGGGCTGATCGACAGACTTATTGGCAACACCCAACCGCAGCGTTACGGCAAAGCTATCAGTCAGCCTTTAAGCCGGAAACGATTATTGGACAGTATTTAGGTGGTGAACAGCCCGACCAGGTCTCACCAGATGGTTATACGTTGGATATTTTCTATACCACGCTGCCGGACTATGTGGAGCGCCAATCAGATTTAATTTTTGATTATCAAAATAATGTTAAAAATTATCCGCTTTTCCAAAAGTACGTTCGAACCTATCAACCGGAAATTATTGCGGCGTGGGGTAAGAATGACCCTAGCTTTGTTTATCAGGGTGCGCAGGCTTTTGCGAAGGATGATCCGAATACCGACGTTCATTTGTTAGATGGTGGCCATTTTGTCTTAGAAACCCACTGGCAAACGATTGGGCAACTGATTCTCGACAAGTGGGCCAAGTAATGCCTTGAAGAATGCTAAAAAATAAATTAGTGGTCGCTATCCATTGTGATGGCGGCCTTTTTTACGGGTTGCGTGTCAAAAATCGAGGATGAAGTCTGAAATAAAACTTGCCAAAAAGAACATACGTTCGTATAATGATTTATAAAAGGACTGGTGATAGTTATGGAACGAGTCGTCCCCCGAGAAAAGTGGCTCTATGATGACCGTGGCATGATGAAGTGGATGGGCTGGATCTTAGCCGGCCACAGCGCGTATCTGGAAACTGAACAGCAGCAACAACGCCCGACGCCGGCCCGGCCAGAAATGACGTTGCCTCAAATTGATTCTGTTCTACAGACTAGTTGGCAAGAAGGCGCGGCCGTGACGTTACAGTTGAACGTACTTGAGAATAATCAGCACATCGCAGAATTTAGTGGCCAGGTGATTGGGTTTAATGCGGACCAAGTCTATATCCAGCTCAACACGCAGCATTTGAAGACGGTGTACCTCGAAGACATTCGATGGGCGGCGTTGGCCACGAGTGAAAAGTGGTGGGACCATGCCGACACCCTTAGATGATCCGAGCCGGTTACCCGTGCGCGATATCATGTGTATTGATTGTAAGAGCTTTTTCGCGAGTACCGAAGCGATTCGGCGCGGTGAATATCCATTAGCGGCCAAGATTGCCGTGTTGTCGCGTGAAGAATCGCAGGGTGGCCTGGTGTTAGCAGCATCGCCGGATACCAAACGCGATTATGGTGTAAAGCTCGGCACGCGTAAGTATGATTTAAAACCGCAGATGGATATTGAACTGGCCGCACCGCACATGGCAGACTATGTGCGGTTGAATTATCGTATCAGTCAGATTATTCAGCAGTTTACGGATGAGCAGCATACGTTTATTTATAGTATCGATGAGTTGTTTGCGGACGTGGCCCATAGTCACAAGTTGTTTGGGGCGAATCGTGAAATCGCCCGTCAGATTCAGGCAAAAATCTTTCAGGAGACTGGGATCGTTACAACGGTCGGGATGGGGCCGAATCCGTTAATGGCGAAGCTAGCCTTGGATAATGCGGCTAAGCAGGAAGCGCCGTGGTTTGCTTACTGGGGTTATGCGGATGTCCCGAATACGGTGTGGTAGATTCCTAAGTTGACGGACTTTTGGTCGATTGGACATAAGACGGCGGCCAAGTTAGAACGACTGGGTATTTATTCCGTGGCTGATTTAGCCCACGCAGACCGGCAACAACTCAAACGTAAATTTGGCGTGCTGGGCGATGCGCTGTATTTTCATAGTTGGGGCATCGACTATTCCGACCTAACGAAGCGGTACGTGCCGCGTTCCGATAACCGGGGTTATGGGAATAGTCAGGTGCTGATGCGCGATTATACGACACGGGAGGATATCGAAACGGTCCTGTTCGAAATTGCCGACCAAGTGGCCACTAGGTTGCGCAAACACGATGTTTTAGGCGAAGTTATTGGTATCTCGGTTGGTTTTGCGACGCCTGATGAACACAATCGGCATGGCTGGAGTGCCCAGACTAAGGTCGACCCAACTAATGCGACCAATGATTTGATTCGTGCGGTCCAGTATTTATTTGAGTCGCGGTGGCAAGGCAACGCCCTGCGCAATTTAGGGGTACGGGTCAATCGCATCAGCAAGCCAAGCACGTTTCAATTGTCGTTGTTTGAGGATAACGACCGGCATACGGCTAACCTGCGTTTGGAACATGCCATCGACCAGATTCGGGCCCGATACGGTTATCGCGCAATCATTCGGGGGTATAGCAAGAAGTCGGCTGGAACGGCCGTTGAGCGCTCAGGTTTATTGGGCGGGCACCAAGCTTGATTGGAAGGTGAACCACGATGATAGCAGAATCTAAACAATTGATTGCGAATTTTGATCGTTATTTTTTGCGACGCTATCAGTGGCGTTACCACCTGTTGATTGTCGATAATCACTTGTTTGACTGTTATACGTTTTTCTTGCAGGCGCAGCGGGCCCGAGAACGGCTGATCCATAGCTATGATCTACTCGAGATTCCACACCGACCGTCGTTATATCAACAAGTCTTAGCAGATTTAAAGCAGCATACTGAGCTGCGAATCGAGTATCGCGATACCCACCATTTGGTTCACCCGGGTACGGATATTGTGCATGATTTCGAGCATGGGCATTAGTGGACGTGAATTTGGGATATTTGAACATCATGGAGAGTAAGTTATTTGTGTGATTAGTTCTGGATATGACTAGTGGCAAATACCGTTTTTCTAAGTAAAATAAAAAAGTCGAAATTAACTTTCGACTTTTAACAAAGTTACAATGATTTCGCAGCGTCTTCACCGGCAATTCGACCAGAATTCCAAGCGAAAGCACAACTTATCCCTTCCAAAGTAGGATAAGAAGTATCATACATACCACTAGCGTTATTGCCTGTAGCGTAAAGATTTGGAATGATTTGTCCACTCTTATCCAGAACATGTAGTGCCTCGTCAACGGTGATACCACCAATTGTTCCTAGTGTTGTTGACTGGGCTTGCACTGCATAGAATGGCCCTTGAGAGACTGGAAACTGCAAAAATTCTTCGGATTTGTTGAAATCAGAATCAAATCCAGAATTGATGATTTGATTATATTCGAGCACTGTTTGTTGCATTGTATTGTAATCAAAGTTTAACGTGTTGGCGATTTGTGCCAGTGTTTGTTCTTTGACGGCGGCACCTTCATTAATTGCATCTTGAAGGTCTTTTTCAATAGTGGGGAAAGGACCTACTGTGTGTGTCATGTCTTGGTGCGACAATGTTTTGAAAGTGCGCTCAAAAGAATCAGTCCAATCTAACCGATGCGTCTTTAGGTAGTCAATAGTCGGCTGATCGAGAATGAAATAGTAATAGCCGCCATTAGTGTAGGTGATGTTTCCCCAGAGTGCAAAATCATATACGATATCTTCATTAACCAACCTTTGACCACGACGATTAAGCCAGAGAAACGGAAGATTGGTTAGGGTGAAAATCGTGTCATTGTGCCATTTTGGATCCGTCTTAGAGACAACAGATGCAGCATGGTTTTCAAAAACGCCCAATCCACTGGTATCCGCATTTAACTGTGCCAGAATTTGGATTCCATCTCCGGTTGCTTTTCTTTCTCCCATACTATAGAGATAATCGCGGTCTATAGTTAGATACGAATCGACCATTTTATGATTGCCGACAAATCCGCCATCAGCGAAAATAACTTTAGAACAATCAATTTGTTGTTTAGCATCATTATGGGTGATTGTGACGTGCATGATATTCCCATCGACATAGTCAATAGAATTAATCGAAGCGTCGGTTAGTAATTGTCCACCTAAGCTAGCAAAATGATTCATCAGGCGCTGAAAGCCATTGAATTTGTCAATATATTGATGATAGACGCGTGGATGGTTTTGATGTACTTCTTGCGTATTGTTGACTAATTCTGTTTGTAGACCGTTTTTAGCTAGCCAATCAATGGTATCTGCAGATTTGTCAATAATGGCCTTTGTGAGGCGTGTGTTAGAACGATAATGCGTATAATTGACCATTTCGACATATGCGTCTTTAGGTGAATAGTTGATATGACTTGCTTTTTGCAATCGACTACCAGCGGCGAACAATCCTTGCGCGCCGAACATTCCAGCCCCACCAAATTTATTACCTTTTTCCAATAAAATAACACGAGCATTGTTTTCGGCAGCGCTCAATGCCGCACCGATTCCAGATGCACCGGCACCAACAACGACAATATCAGTTTTTAACTGTTTCATAGTTTGTACCTCGCTTTATGCATCGACAGAATGACGGGCACCAATTTGATATTTTGCTGAATCTTCAAACATGGTTCTGACGGTACGTGCTTTTTGACCAGTTAGTTTGTAGTAATCATCAGAAAATGTTTCCATTTTACCTTCACGAATAGCTTTCCCAAAAGTTACCATGCCGTCTGATGAGAATGGTGCGGAACTGTCTTTTTTGAAGTCTCCATCGGTAGTACGAGGAACTCCCATTTTGTCAAAAATAGCGTAGTCTTGCTCATCACTGACTACTTGGTACTTAACATCGTGACCGGAGACTTCATTGCCGATTTGTACAAAATCACTAATAGTCAGTAATTCGGGACCGTTAATATTCAAAATCGAGTGTTTTAACTTTGAAGCCATTGCATAGGCGGCAGCAATAGCACAGTCCTGGCGAGAAATGTAGGCCATCTTACCGTCCGCTTGATTATTAGCAAGAATACCATTTTCAACCATTGCGAAATAGTTGGAGATCATCGCTTCAGCGTACTGAGAATTACGCAGAAAAATATAATCGAGATCGGTGTTTTCAATGTACGATTCGGTCCAAGCATGGTCTAATTTTTCGATACTTGGATTAGTAGGGTCAGATGCATTAACTAGAGATGTATAAACAATTTGTTCTACTCCGCTAGCTAAGCAAGCATCAATGACATTCTTATGAGCCTGACGACGCTTTTCTCCGACGAATGGCATTGAAATTAATAAGACCTTTTTAGCGCCGCTGAAGGCTTTAACTAAGCTATCTGGATTGTTAAAGTCAGTCACTTTAGTTGTGATTCCTTGTTGTTGATACTCAACCAGACCCTTCTCAGTTGGGACAGTAAAAACCAATTGTGCTTTATCGAGCAATTGAAGTGCGATTTCAGCTGATTTACGTCCGAAGTTGCCATCTACACCAGTGAATACATATTTTTCCATAAAACAAAGCCACCTTTTTATTTGATAGTTCCATTTTATGTGAATGTATTAATAAAATCCAACATTGAAATACAGTATGCTATAAGCAAATGCTTCTATCTTTGAAATGCTTGAATAACACTTTTTAATTTCAGATTTGAATCGTTTTTGCGCCAGGCCAAGCAGATTTTATATTGATGTTGGCTATTGAGAATCTTAACGCGATGTAAGGTATGAAAGTCGCTATTTATTTTTTTGTAGTCTGGAATGAATGTGATCCCTTTATTGAGTTGGACTAGCAGTAGTGCCGTATCAATATCCGAGACTGTGGCAGTTATTTTTAATGGGACATGATCTGCTTTAGAGTGGTCTTTCATTTTTAGATAAGAATTTGTGTTTGGCCGACTTGCAACATAAATAATTGATTGATTCAGTAGCTGCTGGGGATTGATTGATCTTAGCTGATACCAAGGGTGGTCGGGACCCACAACGACTTCATAATTACCTTGAGCTAGTGTTAGTGTGCTTAATTGCTCGTTGGCCGTAATCTCTGAATCAAAACAAACCGCCATATCAACCGTTTTATTGAGTAATTTTTCTTGAATATCGTTTAAATCACTCTTTACTAGAAATAATTCTAAATCGTCCATCGTTTTGATTGTAGGTAAAACTAGTTTCTCGACAGATTCAGTAGCGCCATTAGGATAAGCAATCGTTAATAAGTTGGATGTTTGACGCAGCTGAGCAATTTCTCCCTTGAGAATATGATATTGTTCGAGCATGATTGATGCGCGCTTGTAAACAGCTTTACCAATGCGTGTCAGCTCGATTGGAAGCTTTGTCCGGTCAATTAAAGTCGCATCCAATTCTCTTTCTAATTTTGCGACTTGCTGACTGATAGCAGTTTGAGAAATGAAATTTTGTTCTGCGGCTTGCGAGAAACTATGTAGCTTTGCAACATCACAGAAGTATTGAAGCCTTGTGAAATTCATATTTATCCTCCTTGTGTTTGAAATTCATTACAACCATAAAGTAAGAAATGGCAACATCATCGGCCATTCAGGCTCATATTAATGTTATCAGGGATAATTAATTTTTGAATTAATATTTGATTTAGCAACATATCGTTAATTGTATTATTTTCAAGCGTTGGCATATCGGATTTCAACGCATACTAAGTTTATAGCATATATGAATAGGATTGGTAACTATCAGGTTTTGATAGGTGGCATGATTCGCTTGATTACAGCGATAAGAATTGCACTTAGGAGGGCAGCTAAGTGAATTCAGAATTTATAATTGCGTAGACAAATATTTTTATAAAATAGGACGAAAAATGTAACCGTTGCAAAATAATAATGTTATAATTACATCGTGAATGGGGGAAACGATAACACGTGTTACCTATCTCTCAATAACGGACGCTGAAGCCCAGATTTAGCTCGAATTGCTTTTGTTAAACTGCGAACAAAAGGTTAATTGTTTGGCGGTTCAACCTTGAGGGGGCGATGAAGATGGCACGACGGCTGGGATTACTGCTGGGCGTTGCGCTTACCGCAATTTTTATTAGTCTACCGATCATGGTCGTTCGTGCTGAAGATACGAGTACGGCCGAGGTGACGTTTCGACAAGCGTCATCCGTGTCTAAGCCGGCAAAGGGTTCATCAAGTACAACGATTGGAAGCGACCAGGTTAAGGCCGGTCAGTCTCACAGTCGTCAGGCAGTACAACGCGCTTCAACCAGTAGTGGCCGGTATTATAGTGAACCGGCGACGGCACAAGCTGTCAATCAGCCGTGGTGGGGGCGTTTACCACAGACCGATGAGCAGACGTGCCAGTGGTTACTCACGATTATGGGCGGCTGGCTATTAATTTTAGTCGTGATAGCGGGTTACTATCATGCGAAATATAAGCGCTACCAACAGCGAAGCATGCATCAGAATTAAGGAAAGTTAATGTGCGTCAGGTATTTAAGGGGGTGGTTGTATGCAGCACCGCATCATGCAGTTACTAACATTAATTGTCGTTGCAATTTTGGCATTAGTACCACTAAATAGCGGCGTCATGCTGGGGCAAGCTGCAACGACCCAAACGAGTACGGCAACAAGTAGCAGTAGTGCCGATATTAGTCAGGTCACGAATACCAATTTGATGGCAGTTAGTGCGGATGTCTCAAGCAGTTCCTCGGATAGTAGTTCTTCCAGCTCATCGTCGACGACTAGCTCGAGTGCCACAACTAGTTCAAGTACGACTTCGACGGCTAGCTCAAGTACCGCTTCGTCCGGTACGGATTCATCAACGACCGATACTTCCAGTAGTGATGGGACGATTCCCGCTTCTGGAACGATTGGTACGGTCAAATGGACCATTGACAGTGATGGTGTGTTAACGCTGAGTGGCGGGACTTTCGATTATTTGAAGACGAACGAATCACCATGGGCAGCGTATAGTACATCGATTACCAGCATCAAAATCACGAATACGATTACGGTAACGACTGCACCGAATTATGCTTATTTGTTTGCTAATCTTACCAACTTAACGTCGATTACAGGCTTAAGCAATCTATCAATGAGCGATGTAACGAGTATGCGTCGGATGTTTTACAATGATACCAGCCTAACCAGCGTTGACTTTGGCCAAACGGATTTTTCAAAGGTCACGAGTACTGAGCAGATGTTCAACAATGATGCTAGTCTAACTAGTGTTAGCTTCGGACAAGCGAATCTTTCAAAGGTCACGACCATGGCTAGCATGTTTGATGGCTGTACTGTGCTGACTTCGATCGGTGATTCTGACAGTTGGCAAGTTGGCAGTGTGACTGATATGTCAAGAATGTTTGCGGAATGTACTGCCCTCACCACAGTTGGGACGAAAAGTTGGAATGTCAGTGCAGTAACAACGATGGATCAGATGTTTATAAACTGTTCGAATTTGACTACTGTGGCAGTTGGCGCTTGGGAAACGACTGCGTTAACGAACTCCAGGTATCAATTTAGTGGTTGTAAAGCCCTAACGACGCTAGATGTTTCTGGCTGGGATACGTCAAAAGTGACGAACTTAGCCAATATGTTTGCGCAGTGTGCCAAGTTAGCAACGATTGATGTCAGTTCATGGGACACGAGTAATGTAACCAATATGCAGTATTTATTTGCTGGTTGTACGGCAGTAACTGCACTTGATGTGAGCGGCTGGAAGACTGGGAACGTGACGAGCATGGTTAGCCTGTTCCAAAATTGTACAAAGGTCACGACCTTAGCCGTCGACGGTGATGGCTGGAATACCACCAACGTCACGAGTTTAGCGAATACGTTCCAAGGCTGTAGCAGTCTTACCAAGCTACCGGTATCCAGTTGGGATATTAGTAACGTCACTAGCTTGGCTTATACATTTTCGGGATGTTCTAAAGCGGTGACAATTGCTGTTGACAGCTGGGATACCAGTAACGTCACGACGTTGGACCACACCTTTTTCAACTGTGTGGCGTTGACAGCGGTTCCCGTCACGGATTGGAATACTGGGAACGTGACGAGTTTGGCTTATGCTTTTTCGGGATGCACTAAGGCAACGACGCTGGACCTATCGAATTGGGATACCAGCAAGGTGAAAACGATGAGCAATGTATTCTATAACATGAGCGCGTTGACCACCTTGAATCTATCCAGTTGGAATACTGCAGCGGCGATCAGTTATGCGGACGTCTTTAAGGGTGATTCTAATTTGCAACATCTGACCTTGGGAACTGATTTTACCTTCCATGATAGTACGTCTATGAATTTGAACACGCCTAGTACCACGGCACCGTATAACGGCACGTGGCAAAAAGGCAGCAGTGGTGATACTTACTCTGCGGCGACGCTGATGACGACCTATGACGGCAGTACCATGGCTGGCACTTATAACTGGGCTAAAAGGATTTACACCGTGACCGTTGACTATGTCAATGGTGACGGCGAAACAATTGCACCGTCAGAGACGATTAGTGGTACGGCCGATGAGACTTACGAAACAACCGCTAAATCAATTGATGGCTATACGCTTAGCTCAACACCGGACAACGCGACTGGAACGTACACTGAAGATGCAATTACGGTCACTTATGTTTATTTGGGTAACTTGTTCTTCAACTCAACGCCGGCAACGTTGGACTTCGGTAGCCATCCACTATCGGCGACAACTGAGATATACAGTGCAGCAGTTCCTAGCGACGAGCCGCTACAAGTCCAGAACAATGGTAACTTGAACTCCACATGGACCTTGACCGCAGAGCTGGGTACGGTTGGTTTTGTCGGTGAGAACACTGGCAAAAAGCTGAACGCAACGCTGTACTATCAAAATGGATCGACGCAAACGACACTCGCACCGGGTGTCGCGGCCACGGTTCATTCGCAAACGACGACTAGTCATGCGGGAGTCAATATTTCAGGAACCTGGTCGAGCGATTCCGGCTTGTTGTTAAAGGTTCCAAGTGGTGCGGCAGAATTAGATACGTACAAGGGGACCATCTCCTGGCAACTAAATAATACGGTCGCCAATAATTAACTTAGGGATTTACAATTTTAAAAACTAGCTTACTTGAAAGGAAGCGGATTGTAATGAAAAAAATGGTTTTGGGATTAATGGTTGTTGCTGGACTTTTAGGGACAAGTACGGTGGTTGCAAACGCTGCGGATACGGATTCGACAGGTGATGTGACCTTCTCAAGTGGGACACTATCATTGTCAGTGACGAATGATACGAACCTTTCATTTGGGAGCAATACGATTTCGACAACTGATGCGACTTTGAACGCTTCGACCACGCCAACGGTAGAAGTTAGTGATTTGCGGGGGACGAATGCCGGCTGGTCATTGACCGTGGCACAAGGCCAACAATTCAATACGGCGACGGATGCGAGTGGCTCAGCGTTGACGAATGCTGCCTTGACGGTGGCTAGCACCAAAGTTTCAAGTGATTCAACGGTGACGACGGGGAATGCCACTTTAACTCCTGGAACGACGACGAGCGGTACGACCACGAATGGCGCTGCAGGCACGGTTGCTTCAGCTTCAGATGGTGATGGTAACGGGATCTCGACGTTTACGTTCGGCAGTTCTACGCTGGCTGTTCCGGGTGCAACGACTAAACTCGCTAAAGCTTACACGACAACGTTGACTTGGAACTTAGGCGATACGCCATCTAACTAAAGTGAGCGTGAAGCCTACTAGTGGTATGATGATGTTGGTCGAACCAATATCCTGACTTAATTTGAGAGAAAAGGCGTGATGAGTGTGGGGAAACGATTGCGAGCATTACTAGCAACGGCATTAGTCAGTGTGATGAGTCTGTTCATGGGTGGCATGGCCCAGCCAGCGAAGGCTGATTCAGCCGTGGGATTTGAAATCAGTCCAGTGCGTTCGAGTAGCCAAGTCGATTCGAATGTTTCGTACTTTGATTTGAAGTTAAAACCAAAACAGACCCAGACCATTGCGGTGAAGGTGCACAATACCTCGAATGCGCCAATTACGATCAATGTTGGGATTTCAAAGGCGACGACCAACATCAATGGTGTGGTGGCTTATCAGCGGGCGACTGAAAATAAAAGTGTGGATTTGCCGTATGATTTAGCCAAACTGGTGACGACTGACCAATCTGAAGTTAAGCTGGATAAGGGACAAGTTAAGACCGTCAAGTTTCAAATCAAGATGCCGGCAAAATCGTACGACGGGATTTTGGCTGGCGGGCTGACTTTCTTGAAAAAGGCAACGGCCGCTGAAACGAAAAAGGCGGTCGCGGTCAATAATCAGTATGCCTATACTGAAGCCGTCATTTTGCATGGTGATCGCGATTTGACGACGAACCACCTCACGATGAACAAAATCACGGTCAAGCAACTCAACGGCCGCAACGTCATCAACTTTCCGTTAGTGAACCACACGGCGGCCTACTTGAATAAGGTCCAAACGAAGATCAAGATTTACCATCGTGGCGGTCAGAAAGTAGTCTATCATCAAAATTTGACTAACGGTCAGATGGCACCCAGTTCAATCTACAAATTACCGGTGTGAACCGGACAAAATGCCCTGAAGGCTGGCAAGTACACCGCAGTCGTCAAGGTCAAATCTAAGAAGCAGCACTGGCAATTTAAGCAGAACTTCGTGATTACGCAGGGCGAAGCCACTAATCTGAATCAGACGGCGGTCTTGAAGCAGGGCCCTAACTGGTGGCTGTATATCGGCATCGGCCTCTTGATTTTACTCTTGATCATCCTGCTGATTTGGTACATTCGCCGCAAGCAGAAAAAGATTAAAGAATTAGAAAAACAATTGAATGACAAACGTCAATCATAACGGACTAAATGAGTAGCCGCATCCTGACCAGCATGGTCTTGAGCGGGTACTTATTTTTTTGTTGTAATCACAATAATCATTAGGTGGTTTATTAGTAAAAGCGGTATACTTATCATTAATATGAAATATATAAATAAATGATTAAAACGAAAAGCGAGTAAGGCTTCGGGGTGATGGAAAATGCAAAAACGACGGTTACAACGTGCACGTTTGACGGAAAAAAGAACTTATAAAATGTACAAAAAAGGGCGTTTCTGGCTGGTGGCTGGTCTGAGCACCTTTACGTTAAGTACTGGAATTGTTCAGATGCGGGCACATGCCGACGATACGGCGGGTAGTGCGACGACGCAGCAGGGGGCAACGGCGGCCAGTATCACGGCACAGTCAGTCACGCTCACTAGTCATAGCCAAGCGACTAGCGTTGGCGAATCAAATACCGCAACTGATTCGGATACGACCGAAGCGACGACGACACAGTCGACGAGTAACACTGATTCGTCCACGGCCACAACTGCTACCACGTCGAAAGCGAAGACAGCTGATACTGCAACGACTAGTGCCGCGTCAACTGATGCCACCAAGACTGATACGACGGCCACAGCCGAGACGGCAGCCATTCATACGACCGCAACACAAGCAACCGCTAAGACTGCGACTGACCAAGCCAGCGTGTCCAAGCAGACCAGCACAACCAATCAAGGCGATACCACCACTCAAACGGACGCAGCCAGTCAATCGACGGCAAGTAACCAAGCGACAAGTAGCCAGACCACTGAGGATACGACGTCAACCACAACTACTAAGTCAACCGCAACCGATTCCGCCAGTTTAGCGGAAACTACGATTGAAGCCTTGGCTACCAGCGACGTCAAAACGGCTGCTGGTCAAACGACGCAAACCGCTGCCAAAAATACTATCGCGGCAGTTTTGTCACAGCAATCTCTTTTAATGCGTGCTCGCAGCGCGGTCGTCACCGTGGCGACACTCAATGATGCAACCAAAACCTATGATGGCAAAACCACGACGCCTAATCGGTACACCGTCACGTTAGCGGATGGCACTAAGGCGCCCGCTGATTGGGCAGCGACGAGTACGGCGAACGTTTATACGGTCACTGACCTAACAGACATCGACACTACCTCGTTTAGTGCTGGCGTCGGAACTTACGCGATTGCGTTCTCAACGACCGGGTTGGATAAACTCGCCCAGGCGAACAGTAGCGCCGACATTACGGCCGCTAACGTGGTCACTGGGACGTTGACGATCACGCAGGCGCCAGTTCCGAGTTCGACGATTACGATTGGCTCGACCAGCATTGACTATGGGGATGCCAAGCCAAGCACTTATACGATTACGGTTCCGAGTCAGTACAACGTTCCAAGCGATTGGACGTTAACGAGTACGGCGACGGATGGGACCACTAACACTTACAGCATTGCGAGCGCCAGTGGTGATATCACGGTTCCGACCGCAACGGCTTCTGGAACTTATCAATTAGTCCTCTCAGACCAAGGCATGACGGCGTTGCAACAGGCTAATCCGAATGAGGCCATTACTGCAGATACCGTCGTGACGGGGACTTTAACGATTGCGAGTCACGATATTATCACCATGGGCGCTTCGACGGTGACGGTCAATAAGACGACCAGCACCGTACAAGTCACGGTTAATAGTCGTTCAGTGGTTGTTCCGAGTGATTGGAAGGTGTATTACGACGATTCGGAAACTGATTCAATCGTGTATAGTGTTCCAGTTGCGGATACCACCTATTCGACTGCGGTTAATACGGCCGTTATAGGTCAATATACGATTACACTGACGGATGCGGCGTTGGCTGATTTAACCAGTTTGAATACTGGTATGACGTTTGACCGTGATAACGTTGGTGACGGTGTTGTATTGGTTAAGGCCAGCTCGACAGTTAACCTGTCTCCGAATAACTTTGGCGCTCAGGCTAGTTACGAAAGCCCAGTAACGGTCCTTACCATCTCACATGCGCGAACTAAAGGCATCGATTTGTCATATGGTCAAGGGTTGTACTTGGTATTGCCATTACTCAATATGGCTCAAGTGGCCGCCAGCGGTCAATTAACTGTGGATAATTTGACGGAATATGTGATCGTACCCGCGGGATTTAAAGTGGCAAGTACGGCTAGTGATGGCAAACTGCAAGTGGCAACTGACCCAGTCGCTACTTTGACTGCCGCTATTGAAACGATGTTAACGACGCATGATGTGACTTATCAGGGTTTAACGGTTACGCAATTGACTGATTACAAGGGACGGCAAACTTTTCAGGTACATTTTGATCAAACGGTGGTATACAACGGTAATGCGTTTGAGTCATTGATTTATACATTATTGCCAACGATTGCGGTACAAAGTAGTGGTGTCACGAGTGGCCTGATTGGTAACCAAGTCTCAAGCCCTGATTCGGCAGTTGTGTATGTGACTGATGATCCTGATAAAAATGAGGGGAGCTACTCGCTCAACTTGCAGAGTTATACCAATATCGACAGTGTTGCCGATGCGTTGGGAATCGCGGATGCCGTAACGATCAGTAGTGGCTTTACTAACTATTTATACAGCTACAAACTGTCAGCAAAGTCAATTACAGATACTTACCAATTAGTCAGCACGGACGGGACGGATTTGGGGCAGGTCACCTATACCGGTAATAGTGGTGCGACGTACGTCCCACTAGCCAAATTGCCCACCACGATTGATAAAGACGGCGTGACCTATTATTTGAATGTGAGTGCGGTGGCAGCAACGCAAACGTACGCTGGTGATGATCCGAGCACTTACACCGTCACTTACCAACGCTACGTCACGACCACCAGCACGGATACGACGGCCGCAATTACGATGGCACCGGCGACTAAAGTGTATGACAACGATGCGACGACTGACCCAAGCAGTTACACGGTTTACTTGCCGACGGAATACACGGCCCCAAGTACTTGGTCCGTTGATAGTACGGCAACGGCTGTGACTGGTACGACGGCCTACACGGTGCCAGTGACTGATGTGGATGTGACGGCGCTTGAGCAAAATGTTGGTGCTTACGCCGTGACCTTGAATGCGACGGGGATGGCGGCATTGGCTGCGGCTAATCCGGGCTTGTTGATTGCAAACAAGGTCAATGCTGGCGGCACGTATACGATTACCAAACGGCCAGCGACCATCACGCTACCAGACACGGTTCTGTGGGCCAATGGACAAGAACAAAATATCACGCCAGCCGTCAGCAACGTCGTCACGGGTCAAACCTTGGGCTACACATTAACGGCTGGTTTGACGGAACCCGGAACTGAAACGGTGACGGCCACGTTAACGAGTGCGGCGGTCAATGATAACTACGACATTACGATCGTTCCTGGTAAACTAACGGTCGGCGACATCACGGTTGTGTATCAGTATCAAGATTATGATGCGACAAGTGGGACCTATCACTTAGCGACCATGGCAACCGGGACGGTCACGCATGGCACGGACCGCACGGTGACTGACTATTTGACCTATTCGACAACTGGCGCCGCCAAGACCGGCTATACGCTCGTTTCTGACGATACTGGCTACGACCCGAATGGCACGTTGGGCGATGTCGGCGGCCAAGTCGTTTACATTTATCAGCAGAACAAGGAAACGGCGACGGTCACCTTCATGGATACGACGACCAACCAACCACTCGGGACGACCGTGCAATTGACCGGTGGCTACGGGTCGACGGCGACCTATTCACCCGCAGACCAAATTGCGGCCTACGTCAAAGCCGGCTACGTGCTCGTTTCAAACGGCGTACCGACGACTGGGATCGCGTTTGGCGCCACTGGAAATGATTATGTCGTTGAACTGGCCCATGGCACTCAGACGGTCACGGTCGATCAGCCGGGCAGTGTCGACCCTGATACGTTGCGGCAGACGAGTCAGCGGACGATTCATTACGTGTACGCTGACCAGACCAAGGCGGCGGATGACCAGGTCCAAACGGTCGCTTATACACGCACGGCGACGGTCGATACCGTTGACCAGACCGTGTTATCGTATGGCAATTGGACGACGGCGGATGCGACCTATGCTGCCGTAACGTCACCGACGCTCGTCGGGTATACGCCCGATATCGCAACGGTGGCCGCAGCAACGGCCACCAAAGTCGGCGAAGCGTTGGCGACAACGGTGACATATGCGGCTAATCCCGAAAGTATCACCGTGCAGTTTGTTGACGAAACGGCCGGCAACACAGTCTTAAAGAGCGTCCCACTGAATGGTTATTACGGCGATGTGGCTGACTATACCGCCACTGCCGATATTACTAAGTACACGCAACTCGGCTACGTTTTGACGGCCTCCGATTTGCCAGACCAGCTCGTTTATACTGAAGGTCAACCAGTTTATACCATTAAACTTGCGCATCAGCGGGTGACGGTGAGTGTCGACCATCCCGGAACCCCTGGTAATGCGATTGACCCGACCAATCCGGATGGACCTAAATATCCCGCTGGCACGGCGCAAACTGACTTGCAAAAGACGGTCACGCGGACGATCGATTATCAATATGCTGATGGAACGCAGGCGGCCGCGCCTGTCCAACAGTCGGTTGCCTTTGACCGTACGGCGACCTTTGACATGGTGACTGGCGATCAGTTGACCTATAGCGATTGGGCCGTGGCAACTGGTCAGAGTGCCGGCGTTGCGGCGGTGACGTCACCAACGATTACTGGTTATCAGGCTAGTTCTGACGAAGTGGCGGCAACGACGCTAACTAGCCAGAGCCAACCGCAAACCATCGTGATTACGTATGCTCCACAAGCGATGACCGCAACGGTGACGTTTATCGATGCCACTAGTGGGCAGACGCTGACGGCGATTCCGGTGACTGGTGACTATGGCACGATTAGCGCCTACTCGCCAGCTGAGCAGATTACGGCTTACGAGCAACAGGGCTATCAATTAGCGGACAATGACGTCCCAACGACCGGTATCCAATTCGACCAAGTGGGCACACCACGTAACTATACGGTCAAACTAACGCACCGTTTAACGACGATAACGCCGAGTGAACCAGGAAATCCGGGACAACCCATCGATGGCGATAACCCCGATGGACCAAAATATCCAGCTGGCACTGGTAGTACGGACTTGACGATGAGCAAACAGCGCATGATCACATACGTTTACACGGATGGAAGCACGGCTGCACCCACGGTCACGCAAACCGTCGCCTTTTATCGCAATGCGACGGTTGACCAAGTCAGCCAACAAGTGACTTATAGCGATTGGCTGACAGCTGATGCCGCCACGACTGGGTCGTACGCCGCGATGACGTCGCCAACGATTGTCGGGTACACCCCGGATACCACGCGCGTCACTAGTGTCGATGTCGGCGCGAAAGCTGCAGATACGCAAGTGGTCGTGACGTATCAGGCAAAGACGGAAACCGCGACATTTACCTATATCGACGCGACGACCAATCAGCAGTTAGGCGCGACAATCACGCTTACGGGGGCGTTTGGGACGCCACTCGGCTATCAAACGACCGCCCAGATTGCGGCGTACGTTCAAGCTGGGTATGTCTTGATGGGGAGCGATTATCCAGCGGACGCGACCTTCGACCAAGACGACGCGGTTCAAGCGTACACCGTTTACTTGGCACATAATAAGACGGTGATTACGGCGCCCACTCAGCTGACGAAGGCCGTGACCCAAACGATTCATTATCAAGACCAAGCTGGCAAAGCGTTATTAGCCGATACGGTACGAACGCTGACGTTCACCCGTTCTGGAGTCAGTGATGCGGTCACTGGTATCAACACGTATAGTGAATGGACGCCGACGACCATGACCTTCACGGCATTAGCAGCGCCAACGATTGCGGGCTACCACGCGGTAACGGCCGGGGCCCAAGCTGTCACGATTACGGCAGCCAGTGGTGATAACGTTCAAACGGTGACCTATGCAGCGGATGAACCAGCCAAGCCGACTGAGCCGACAAAGCCAGTCAAACCGACTGAGCCAACGAAGCCAGGTCAACCGACTAAGCCGGAGAAGCCAGCCGAACCAGTAAAGCCAACTGAACCAGCGAAACCAGTCAAACCGACTAAGCCAACCAAACCAGGTCAACCAACGACCACGGTTAAGACGGATGACCACGTTCAGCCCGGTAAGACTGGTCAAACGACCCCAGCACCGCAACCGGCAACGGGAACGTCAACTGGTCAAGTTGCTCAAGTAACGACGACTAAACAAGCACGCTCGTCGCAGTCAGCGCAGACCAAGCAATCTAATGCACGACTTAAGCCCGCGACGGCCGCTATCAAGCCGAGCGTAAAAGCGATATCGGCACCGACTCGTCAGCGCCAATCCAACGCAGCCGGTCAGTTACCACAGACTAGTGATAACCGGCAGTCTGGGTTAATGGCGACGACGCTTGGGCTGACGTTAGCGACCTTCCTGTTGGGTTTTGGTGGCGTGAAGCGGAAACGGCATCATGAATAAGCCATGCATTTCAACAGTTTTTAAATAAGTTTAGAACGCCTCACAAGCTCAGGATGGGTACTAGTTACCATTCCTGATGATTGTGAGGCGTTTTTGTGTATTTTCATGATAGAGGGCGAATTGAGTCGCGACGTTGGACCGGAATAGGATGGGACGCCGTTTTCTAGGTGCTCAAGTTTAACGCCGGTTTCTCGCAGTGGTAAGTCTGCGGTAGCCTGCCAGATAGGTAAAGTCGATTAAACGTTCAAACTATGCTTAGAGGCTATCAATTATCATTTAATATAAGCATTTTACATGATAGCTACTCGCCCGTATACTAGACGTATCTTATGAAGGAGGGGACGACTTATCGAACCTAAATATTTAGATAAGGCGCGGCTCGCGGCAATTCAACCAGTAATTGATGCGAATCAGCGGCGCATTCACCAATTGAATCACACGGCTAAGACATTACCGG
Organism: Lactiplantibacillus sp. 7.2.4; assembly: GCF_018991185.1. Lineage (NCBI taxonomy): Bacteria > Bacillati > Bacillota > Bacilli > Lactobacillales > Lactobacillaceae > Lactiplantibacillus > Lactiplantibacillus sp. 7.2.4. The sequence goes on along the minus strand of NZ_JAGYGS010000025.1, from coordinate 5,648 downwards.
AGATTCGTCAAATCTTGTCCGAAATCACTGGTCAAGATATTGACGACTCCGTGGAAGTGCGGTTGCCATTGTGGACGGATTACGGGCGTAACTTGCGACTCGGTAAACGCGTCTACATCAACGATAATGTTCAGATTACCGATTTGGGCGGCATTAGCTTGGCAGACGACGTGTTGATTGGCCCCGGTGCAATGTTGTTATCCGTGAACCATCCGTTGGCCCCGGCTAAACGGCGGGCCGTCGTGGTTGAGCCGATTAAGGTAGAACGTAATGCGTGAATCGGTGCGGGTGCTAAAATCCTGGCGGGTGTCACGATCGGTGAAAATGCGGTCGTCGGCGCTGGTGCAGTTGTTACTAAGTCAGTGCCGGCCAATACCGTGGTTGCGGGCGTTCCAGCCAAAGTCATTAAAACAATCGAAGGGTAATTTTAGGAGCACGATTAAATTATGAGTATTGAAAATAAAGTTGTCGTGATTACCGGTGCATCGAGTGGGATTGGCGCTGCCACTGCAAAATTACTCGCGTCGAAGGGTGCTAAAGTCGTATTAGGTGCCCGCCGTGAAGACCGGTTACAAGAATTAAGTCAAACGATTGGCGACAATGCGGTCTATCAAGTGACGGACGTGACTGACCGGGCGCAAGTCAAAGCACTAATCGACCTAGCCGTCAGCAAATTTGGTCGCGTGGATGTCTTATACAATAACGCCGGCACGATGCCCCAGGGTAATTTGAGTGACCGTGAATATGACAAGTGGCAGATGATGCTGAACGTAAATATCATGGGCGTTTTGAATGGTATTGGCGAAGTCTTACCCATCATGCAAAAGCAACAAGATGGTCTGATTATTGCGACCGATTCAGTGGCCGGCCACGTCGTTTACCCAGCATCTGCCGTTTATAATGGAACGAAGTATGCGGTCCGGGCAATCATGGAAGGCCTGCGTCAGGAAGAAAAGAACCACGGGATTCGGTCAACAATCGTTTCACCGGGTGCGGTTCGGACTGAACTGGTCAACACGATTGGCAACACCCAGATTCAGGCTGGAATTAGCGAATTAATGAATGCGGATGACAGTAAAGGATTGGCATTGAATCCAGAAGACATTGCAAACGCCGTGTTATTTGCGATTGACCAACCTAAGCACGTTGCGATTAGTGAAGTGTTGGTACGGCCGGCACAACAGGAAGTTTAATTTTAAATCAAAAAATGATGCGCTAGTAAAAAGCGTGTCCTAACTATTGATTGATGATAGTCAGGACACGTTTTTTTGAGCAAGCAAGTGAAGTCCATACAATTAGTTGTGATGCTGGTCGCCAGATGTTATTCGAGTGACGGAACAATCAAAAACGGCCCCTAATTCCACAATCCAAGCAGAATCAGGGGTCGTACGTAACTCAATAATTGCTAAAACTTCCATCGACCTTAAGCGTCCCACACGCGTCCATATTTATCCCCGTACCAACAAATAAATAAAGTACGGTGCGCCAATCAGCGCGACTAGCACGCCAGCGGGGAGTTTCGTCGTCGTGGTGATCAGTTTACCGAGCGTGTCAGCCGCCAATAATAGTGCGCTCCCTAATAAGCCGGCCAGTGGTAACTGGTAACACTGCCGGGGACCGACGATGCGGCGCGCTAGGTTAGGCGTGATGAGGCCGATGAAGCTGATACCGCCACTGATGGCGACACTCACACCTGCTAGCATCGCAGCGACGCTGATTAAGCCGAGCTGACGATGTTTTAAGTTGATACCTAGCGTTTGCGCGGTGGTGGGGCCCAACGTGAAGGCGTCCAGGACGGGCAATTGTGCGAATAGAATCAGGCTACCGCCAATCAGCCACGGTAATGCCCAACCAATGTAGGACCAAGCCGTTCCCCAGAGGCTACCGGCCAGCCAGTTCATCACAAATTGATAGTTATCAGGTGATAATTTGAGCGTCATTAGAACCATCAAGGCTGAAAAACATCCTGATAAGGCGACGCCGACCAGTAACAGGCGTTTGGATGATAGGCCGCGTTGGGGCTGGTTTGCAAGTAGAAAAATCAGGCCGGTGCTGCCCCATGCGCCGAGTAATGCCACGATGGGCAGGCTAAAAGTCAGTGCTGGGTTAGTGCCCGCACTAATAATCAACAGCATGACCGCCAGTCCCGCACCATTATTGATGCCTAATAAACTCGGATCGGCCATTGGATTATTCGTCAGTGTCTGGAGCACGTTGCCGGCTAATGCCAAGGCCCAGCCGACGATGATGGCGAGGACGATTCGTGGAAGCCGAAAGTTCAGTAACACAAGTGTATCAGTCGCGGAACCTTGCCCACTCAGTAATTTGACGAGCGCGGACCAACCAATCGCCATACTTCCGGTACTCAGGTTGAGAACCGCTAAGCAGCCGATGATGACGACTAATGCCAGCGTCCAAGTGATTAAACGTTGTCTTTGGCTCATGCGGTCGTCGACTCCTTTCGTGCCAAGTAGATAAAGCACGGCACCCCAATCAGTGAAATGATGATTCCGAATGGCGTTTCGTGGGGTGGGTTGACGAGGCGTGCAATCAAATCAGCGCCAACCGTCAAAGTTGCACCCAAGATCAGGGTCAGTGGCATACTGTAACGATAACTGGCCCCGACTAACCAGCACGACATGTGCGGAATCATTAGGCCGACGAAACTGATCGTGCCGACTAACGCGACGGAAATACCTGAAAGAATCACGGCACAGACGAGTGCGAGTCCACGTAATAAGGGCAAGCTTTTGCCCAAACTTTGCGCGTTATCGTCAGTCAGGTAGGCGAGGTTTAACTGGGGTGCTAATAGTAAGGTCAGTAGGAGTCCGACTACTAGTCCGGGTCCTAATAAGTTCAGCTGAGACCAGCTAACGGCGCCGAGACCGCCAAAATACCAGAAGGCCAAGTCTTGTTTGAGCTGCAACACGAGGGCCAGGCCTTCACTAATGGCCGTCAGCAGGCTACTGATGGCGATACCGGCCAAGACGAGAATTGTTGGGTCGAGTTGCACGTGGCGGGCGGTACCGATCATAAAAATCAGACCGGCGCTCACTGCGACACCGACCACGGCCCATCCAGTTGTTTGTAAAGTCGAGAGGTGCGGCCAAAATGCGAGACAGAGCGTCAGCATCAAGCCGGCGCCGGCGTTAATGCCCAGCAGACCGGAGTCCGCTAACGGATTACGCGTCACTGCCTGCATCAGCGCACCACTGCCAGCGAGGGCCGCACCAATCAACGCCGCCCCCAGTACGCGCGGCACCCGAATATGGCGGATGATTTGCTGATTGAGGGTCGTAGTCTTAGAAGCCGTCAACGCTTGCCAAACGGTCGCGGTTCGTACTTGGTCCGCGCCAAATCTGAGACTTAATAGCATGACAATTAACAGGACGCCAACGCTGAGCCCAAGAACGAGCCAAGTTTTAGTCGTCGTTTTCATGAATGGACCGCCCCTTGACAACCGTTGTAGGTCAGGATTAATGGCGTCCCTTGGTAATCGACTAGGGTCGCGTCGATATTAAAAATCGTTTTTAGATTAGCAGCCGTCATAACGCTCGCAACCGGCCGTGCGCTATGACGTGACCGTCCTTGAGCGCAATCAGTTGGTCTGAGAAGCGGGCGGCGTGATTTAAGTCGTGCAAGGCCATAATAATCGTTCGGTGGGCCTGCTGATTGAGCTGTTGAACGAGCTGCATGACTTCCAATTGATGGGTCAGGTCTAGGTAGGTCGTCGGTTCATCCAAGATAATCGTCTCGGTATTTTGAGCGACTGCCATGGCAATCCAAGCACGCTGACGCTGCCCACCAGATAAAGTGCTGAGTGGCCGATCGCGGAGGTCCTACAGACTAGCTTGTGTCAACGCCCACTCAATCTTCTCGTGGTCCGTGGCACTGAGACTGCTCAATGGGTGCCGATAAGGTAAGCGGCCAAAGGTAACGAGTTCGTCGACGGTTAAGTCGTTGGCCGCTTGGTTCGTTTGCGGCAGGACCGCAATCTTTTTGGCAAAGGCCTTACTCTTGATATGTTGGATGTTCTGATGGTCGAGTAAGATAACGCCAGTGGTTGGTTTCAACAGGTGGGCAATTGACCGGATCAGTGTCGACTTGCCACTACCATTGGGGCCAATCAAGGTGGTGATTTGGCCCTGTGGAATGGTCAGAGAGAGTTGGTCGACGATGACTTTGGTGCCATAGCCAAGGCAGACATTTTGTGCTTCAATCGTATTCACAGATAGACTTCCTTTCGAAAAATTGCGTACTAGTGCAGGGATACTATGTAAAAAAAGTGTAAGCGTTCACTTAGTTGGACTTTGTTTAGTTGTACACAATCTAGTTTTATTAAATCTTAATTGAACTATTAATAGACAATGCCGGTTTAACGTGGTTTTATTCATCTTTTATATCGATGAATAGTTACATTTTAAATGTTTTTGTTGACAATTGATAGTGTTTTCACTAATAATTTGAGTAATGACGGAAAGGTGGCAATGAGATTGGTAAAACGGTGGCAGGGAATCAAGTTAGGGTTAGTCGTGGGGCTCGCGTGCAGCCTATTATTAGGCGCTTGTGGGACTACGAAGCAGACCAGTTCGACGACGGTGACGCGCACAGATTACTTAAAACATAAGGTCAAAGTACCGAAGCATCCCAAACGCGTGATTGGGAGTTACTTAGAAGATGATTTAGTTGCCCTTGGCATCAAGCCGGTCGTGCAGTGGTCGGTCAAAAATGGGAGTGGCACGCAGGAATATTTGAAGAAGTCGTTAAAGGGCGTTCCGTTGATTGATTATTCCTTACCCTATGAAGCGGTGACGAAAGCCAAGCCGGACTTAATTTTGATGGGTACGAGTAGCGCGGTCGCGAATGGCAAGTATGCCCAGTACAGCAAAATCGCGCCGACCTACGTCGTGAAGAATGGGACTAATGTAACTTGGCGCCAGACTTTCTTAGACGTGGCCAAGGCGGTCAATCGGCAGGCTAAGGCCAAAAAGGTGCTCGCCAAGTACGATCAGAAGGTTGCGACCACTCGTAAGGCGTTGAAGAAATCAGGCCAACATAAAGTCGCTGTCCTGTGGGTGACCAATAATACGGCTTACATGGTCAATGACAGTTCTGCCAGCGGCGCACTATTGTACGGTGATTTGAAGCTCGGTGAGCCTAGCTTGGTCAAACAAGTTTCTAAATCCGCGACTGCGGACTGGTCGGCAGTTTCATTGGAGAAGCTCGCTAAGTTGGATGCGGACGACATTTTCTTAGTCAACAGCCAGAAGGGGGCCGCCCTGTTTAAGGACCCACTGTGGAAAAATATCAAAGCCGTTAAGAACAAGCATCTGTACCAGTACGGCGATAGCAGCAGTTGGCAGTATTCTGGGTCAATTGCCTATTCACAGATGATTGATATGGTGAAGAAGGACTTGTTGAAGTAGTGGTTAGGTCGTTATTCTAGATGGATTTGGGTTCGGAAAATGAAATTTGGATGGGCGAACGTACCCATGCCAAGCACGTTATGTCCTGTTTGAGAACGCGAATTCAACCGGCTTTGTCCACTCAAAATCGACTGATAAGCATCGTTAATGATGCTTATCAGTCGATTTTTTTGGGAGTTTCATGCTTCAGCTTGTCCCCACCTGATAAAAATAGTTTGTCAT
>NZ_JAGYGS010000024.1:0-45032 GCF_018991185.1 Lactiplantibacillus sp. 7.2.4 | reverse complement strand
CTCTTGATTCAAATTCAAGAGACCCTACACATTTGATTCGTCGAAACTTTGTTCAGTTTTCAAAGGTCTAAATCGTTCGTTGATTACCTCAACGCAACTATTAAAGTTTATCATCATCAGAACAGCCTGTCAACATTTTTTTATAAATTATTTTGAATAACTATTCAATGTAATGGCTCACATCAATCAGAATATTCACAATAATGAGTAATGTTGCATATCGCTCTTAACGACAAGAAATATAATACCAAGAATAACGACCCGGGTCAACCCTTTTTATGAATTAATTTCAGAAAAGTTTTGAACACCATTTGTTGTCGCAATAGGTTATATTTTACGGGGTTTCAATCAAGATAGCAAGACATTTTTATCGTAAACACTGAATAATTTTCAAGCGCCATTTTTCAATGACCTGGCACTGATTCAAAAGTGAATATTTTATTTGTACCTGAGCAATCATGACTCAAAACGCCAATCAACCGTCACCCTGCTTGTTAATGCTTCAAGTTCATATATCGCCACCGATCAAACAGTCGGAACAACCATCCGTCGCTCAGCCGCTCCGGCAATACTAGCAGCTTCAAAAGCACCAGCAGTCCCATCCGAATCCATAAACGCCACCCACCATCTCAGTCAAGCTAACCTCTTATCACACTGTCTAGAATTGATAGACTAATGTTTATAGAGACGTCACTTCTAAACTGCACTTCACTCAGATAACCATAATGACAATAAAAAAAAGGAACAACACCATCATCTGGCATCGTTCCTCTAAATTACAACTGATTTAATCTGAACTACTACTGCTTGAGCTACTACTGTCACTTGAGCTGGATAATTCGGGTGCATCCGTCTTATACAAGCTCTCAGAAGACTTACCCTTACGTTTGGACAATAGACTGGTATTCTTCTCAGCCTGAATCTCTTTCAACGATTTGAGGGTCTTCGTGATCTTGTAGCTATACTTGGACTTATCGACCTTCTTGAAGCCCTTAGGTGTATAGAAGCGCAACAAGTCACCTTGAATGACACGGTCGGACAAGGAGAGTTCCGTCGTCACGTGGTTCTGCATCTGCTTGACGGTGTCCTTCTGCTTAGTCGTCATATTCGTTAACTTCTTACCCGTCTTCGAATCATAGACTGTCCCACTGATTTTGGTGTAGGTTGGTGAGACAAAGTCCCCATTACGGAACGCGACCGTCTGGTTATGCTGCTTCGACAACAGGTCAGTTCCGAACTGGATGTGACCCTTGTTCTTGATACCCAACAAATCAAAAATCGTTGGCAAGGCATCGATTTCGCCACCATACGTGTGGTTGACGCCACCCTTGATACCTTCTGAGTGAATCATGAATGGGACCTTCTGGAACTGTGCTAAGTCGAAGCTCGTGACGGACTTCTTGCCGAGTAATTGTGCAATCGCCGCCTTATGGTTATTTGAAATCCCATAGTGGTCACCATAGAGCACGATCATACTGTTCTTATAGAGACCCGCCTTCTTCAAGTAACTGATAAATTCAGCAAAGGCCTGATCCAAATAGTGGGCCGTTTGAACATAGCCATCCACGGTCGAGTCACCCGTCTTGGTCTTGTCGATCGACTGGTTCTTCTTATCCAATCCATATGGATAGTGGTTGGTCAACGTAATCAGCTTAGCGTAAAACGGTTGTGGTAACTGTTCGAGGTACTTCACGGAGTCCTTGAAGAAGATCTTATCCTTCAAGCCATAGCCGATGTTATAATCTGCCTTCTCCTTATAGTAGGAAGAATAGAAGAAATAATCATAGCCCCATGACTTGTAGGTGTTATCCCGGTTCCAGAAACTAGCCACGTCACCATGGAAGGCTGCGGTTGTGTAGCCCTTTTGCGCTAAGATTGCCGGTGCTGCCTGGAAGGTGTTCGAAGTCCCGTACTGGGTCATTGCCGAACCGGTCGGTAACCCAAACAGGGAGTTTTCCATCATCATTTCCGCATCAGAAGTCTTCCCCTGTGCCACTTGGTGATAGAAGTTATCAAAACTCAGCGTGCTCTTATCGTGATAGAACTTGTTCAGGTTCGGCGTGACTTCCTTGCCATCGACCTTATAATCAATCAAAAATTGCTGGAAACTTTCCAAGTGAATCACGAAGACGTTCTTTCCTTTGGCCTTACCAAAGTACTTAACGTTCTCACCGGCCTGATTCTTCTTCAGGTAGGCCAAGACACTCTTCATATCACTACTACTTGCCTGGGCGCGGGTTGCACTTTCCTTTTCAGTCTGATAGAAACTATAACCCGCATATGTGTTCAGGCCGAGATACTTCACGATGTAGTTGTTGTCAAACGTCCGCGTCAATAAATCTGAACGGTCGTGTTCGGACATGCCGAGGTCCACTGCGAATAATGCGACCCCAATCATCGTCAACGTCGCCGCATATCGAATCTTAAATGGCCGCGGATCGATTCGAATCACCTTGAAAGCCAATAGGAGGATCAACAACACAACATCCGCATAGACCAAAAAGTCGGTGCCATGAATAATCTGCCCTAAACTCTTCCCAAGGTTATTACTTGCAGCACCAGAACTCTTAATTACCCCTGCCGACATAAAATCAGAGAATTCCCGGTAGTATAAAATATTGGCAAATAACCACGTCGTCTGAATGGCGTCGATGATCATCATGATCCAATATTTTAAACGGCCCCGGAAATACAAGGCAATACCGAGCAACACGATGGCTGTCGGAAATGGATTCAGAAACAGGATAAATTCCTGAACGGGTCCCTTAACCCCTAAAGTAAACTCACTCTTATAAGCGATATATGTCTTTAGCCAAAATAAGACCACGGTCAGGAGGTAAAAGCCCAACGTTGTGTTGACTTTCCCAACCGTGTTTTTTATAAATTTAGGCATGGTAATTTCTTCCTCCGTTATTGCTATTAACAAATCCATATTATAACGGTTGCGTACTAGTTAGCAATATCTTGAAGATTTCTTCAAAAATTCTTCAACATTACAACGCGTCATAATATGGATCTATCAAAAATCTATCTGGATTTTGGGGGAATACTAGTTGTCCGTTAACAAGTCGTAAAGTTCGATGGCAACTAGGTCGATGTTATCGAATTCAAACGTTTGGTCTGGATTGAATTCTTGTAACGTATACGTCGAGGTTGCGGGATCGTACGCTACCTGTCCACGTTGAACGCCTTCCTTTTCGAACCGCCGTGACTGCACTTCGGTCGCATCAGTCGTCCGCATGGCTTCTAATCGTTTGAGAATTGCTGATAGTTCAGATTTATCCATTATACTAATCTCGCTCCTTCAAGTTTTGTTTACATTCTAGCAAAAAATAGGACTAATAACACGTTTTTTTAGTAGAAAGCCCATTTTTACCACAAAATTTCACACTTATAATTATACCCTAACTTGATGCTAAGACGGTGAGAAGTTGTGCTAAAATTAGAACAACTTATAAATTTAAAGGAGTTTGGACATATGACACTATTTAGAGACGATCTCAATGAGACGATCAGTCAGATTCAAGTTTCAACTATCCGCCAATTCGACGAAGAAGTGAGCGCGATTCCTGACATGGTCAAGTTGACCTTGGGCGAACCCGACTTCAACACACCAGAACACGTCAAAGCAGCCGCTAAGAAGGCGATCGACGACAACTTCTCTCACTACACTGGGATGGCCGGCCTGCTCGAACTACGCCAAGCAGCCGCAAATTTTCAAGCAACCAAGTACGGCGTGCACTACGACGCGGAAGACCAAGTCTTAGTCACCGTGGGGGCCACTGAAGCGATTGCAACTGCGCTGACGACAATCTGCAATCCTGGCGACGCCATCATCGTGCCATCACCGATCTTCCCAGCCTACATTCCAATTATCCAGGAAGCCCACGCTCGGCCACTCTTCATGGACACCGGCGTTAATGACTTCATTATCACACCTAAGATGGTCGATGACTTCATTGCCGCCCATCCTGACGAACACTTCAAGGGCATTATTCTCAACTATCCAAACAACCCGACTGGTGTCACTTACGTCGCCGATGAAGTCAAGGCCTTAGCCGAATGCTTCCAACGTCATAATCTCTGGGTCGTTTCAGATGAAATCTATAGCGAACTCACTTACGGAAGTGACCACGTCTCGATTGCCAAGTACATCCCCAATGAAGTCATTTTGATCAACGGCTTATCCAAATCACACGCGATGACTGGTTGGCGGATTGGGTTCCTATTTGCCTCCAAAGAAATGACGGCCCAATTGAAGAAAGTCCACCAATACTATGTCACCGCCGCCACCACCATTGCTCAAAAGGCCGGCGTCGAAGCCCTGACTAATGGGATCGATGACGCCTTACCAATGCGCAAGGAATACCAAGCACGGCGAGACTTTGTCTATCAAACGATGTCCAAGCTTGGTTTCAAGATTGCCCGGCCAACGGGTGCCTTCTACATCTTTGCTAAGATTCCAGCCGGCTTCGAACAAGATTCAATGGCCTTCTGCAAGGACCTAGCACGTAAGAATCAATTAGCGATTATCCCTGGGACTGGGTTTGGCGCTGAAGGCGAAGGCTATGTTCGCCTGAGCTACGCTGCCAGCATGGAAAAGCTACAACTCGCGATGGACCGACTCACGGCCTACATGCAAACGCCTGCTAATCGCGTAGACTAACCGCGGAATTTAGCACACGTTCTACCAAATTAACTAACACCATTAAAAAACGCCCCGTTAACGAATTTTTCACTCGTTAACGGGGCGTTTGTATTCAATTCAACTGGTTGGTGTGCGGTCCTACTTCGCCATCGCAAAAGCGGCTGCACTGACCGTGGTCGACTTCTTAACTTGCGTCGCCCATTGGACTGGGCCGAGCATCGTTAAAGCCTTAGGTGTGCGATAAATGACGTTATGGACGGTTCCCGATAATGGGTCCGTCAATCGCAATTTCAAGACAGCCGTCCCTGCGGCTAAATAGTTAGGCTTCGTCCGATGCAACGGCCAGAGTTCGATCTTCGTCTGGGTCATCGGATGGTCCGTATTCTGCCACATAGTCGTCTGACTGTCCGTCTCCAGTTGCAGCTTGGTCGTCGTTCCCGGAATCTGATACTGGATCGTTTTCGGTGCGACTTGTTGATAGCGTTCGGTCTGCTTCAACATCAAGCGCAGGTTATTATTGGCGGTAAACTTCCAGGCGCCGCCCAACGTGGTCGCAATCATCCGCCGACCATTTTGACGGAAGGTCGCCACGAGACAAGCACCGGCTTGGTTGGTGTAACCCGTCTTCAAACCGTCAACCGGCACCCGGTAGTCATAATACTTCTCACCCTTCAAGATTTGAACCGAGGTCGGGACCGTGTACTTGTGAATTTTCACAGAACGTTGGTCAGCAACTTTGATGACATCCGGATAATCATTGATCAGGTGCCGCGCAATCGTCGTCACCGCCCGGGCTGAGACCATGTTTTGGCCCTGCTCGCCAGTGCCCGCGATTTTCAAGTCATAGTTGGTCAAGTCAGTATTATCTAGTCCGGACGCACTGATAAAATGCGCATCTAACTGCCACTTGGCGGCTTGTTGGTTCATTAACTTAATAAATTTGGCGTTACTACCGGCGACGTATTCCCCGAGGGCAATTGCACCACTATTCGAGGAGCCGACTAAGGTCGCAGCAAACAGTTCTTTCACCGTAAAATGTTCCTTGGCCGGCATGGGCATCACTGAGAGCGTGGCACTCGTTGCCATTTTACGAACGTTTTTGTCAATGGGCACCGTATCTGTCCATTTGATTTGACCACGCTGAATCGCTGATTCTACCAAATAAAGCGTCATCAACTTGCTCAACGACGCAATCGGTAACTTCTGGTCGGCATTTTGCGCATACACGACCTGACCACTTTGTGCATCCATAATATAAGCCGCTTTGACTTCATCAGCTTTATTGGCCGCATGAACCGCTGGCGTCCCCATTAGTAAGCCGACCATGCCGGCAGCTAGCACGAGCCCCGTCGCTAGCCGGTGTTTGATTAACTTTAACATAGTACCTTCCTTTAATTACATATCGTTAACCGCGAAAAATGGGTCGGATTCTTGGCCCGGCCCATTAAAGTCACAGTTCTGTCTCCTGGCTATCTTCAGTCATCGGAATTTCTTCGGCTTTCTCCGGGTGCATCGCCATCGCAATCATTCCTAGGAATAACCCGAGATAATAGGTCAAAATACGCCAGATCAGCATCGCTAAGATCAACTTACTGTGCGTCGGAATGAACTTGGCAAACAACGCGGTGAACCCAAATTCGGCCCCACCAGCGCCCCCAGGAATCGGGAACAGTGATGTCACTAAGAAAATCAGTACGTTGAGACTGGTAACCATAATCAGATTGACGTCATCCACGCCCATCGCCCGCATAATAAAGTACGGGATCAGGTAGTAGAAGAATAGTTGCAAGAAAGTCACAATACTGACTTCTAATAACATCCGCCAATCCTTCGTCATCCGTAAACTTTCTTCATAGAATGAATCGATTTTATCGCTGATATTTTGCTCAAACTTGGCAAAACGCTCGGCTTTCATAAACCAGCCCACTGGGATCAGAACGATTTTAACGGCGCGTTTGGTGAAATTATACCAGTACATCACCAGTAACAGGCCAACGATCACCCCAAAGTGAATCAAAAAGCCGAGTAACACGTACAACGACAAGTAACTCAACTTTTCGGCCAAGTAATGAAACCCAATTAACATTGAAAATAGAAAATTTAAGACGACCATTGCCTGAAAGACGACAAACTTCATCAACGCGACTGAACTCGCTCGGCCGGCATCGATACCCGACTGGGCCATCACGAAGATTTGCGCCGGCTGACCACCCGACGAAAAGGGTGTGATGCCGTTAAAGAGCTGTTCCGCTAAGGGCACCCGTAAGGCATTTCGAAACGTATAGTACCGATAACGGTGCCGAACGAACTTTTGAACCACGACAGCCTCTAACCCGAAGTAGAGGCCAACACAACCGAGCGCAACGAGTAGCCACCACCAATTCAAGGTGACGATATCATCCATCAGATTGCTCAATTTCACGTTACGCAATGAGTACCAAGAGATCCCAACACCCAGTGCAACCATGATAAGTAATGACCAGATATTTTTTCTTGTCATTGACTACCCCTCTTTTGCCTGTTGCAAATAAAAATCATGCCAGACGCTTGCTAGCCGTTCCTCAGAGTAATCCTGAGCGGCTAAGACAGCTTTGTCATGTAAAAATTGCATCCCGGCAGGATTATTACGCAGATGGTCGATTTGTTTTTGCATGTCATCGACGTCTGTCGCAGCTTGATAGTAGCCGTCAATAATGGCGCGGTATAAATCTAAGTCGCGCAATAGTACCGGTGTCCCACAGCTAAACGCCTCGAGCACCGACATCGGAAACAATTCGTTATACGATGGCAACAAGAATAAGTCGGCCATATTATAGTAGTCGACCAGCTTCTCCCGGGCCACGATCCCTGGAAACGATAGATTAGCCGGTGGATTATCAACGACTTGTTTTAAATCCTGATACCCATCCGTAATCCGACCGAACGAAAAGCCCCCGGCCCAGACGAACTGAATATCCGAATTGCGCTTCGCTAAGGTGATGAAGTCGGGCACACCTTTCCGATCCTGAATCTGCCCTGTTCCAATAATCATGAACTTGTGTTGATCATAACCGTACTGCTGACGCAACCGCAACTGTTTGGACTTGGTCATTTCATAAAATTCGCGTTTGCTAACAAAGTTCGGAATGTAAGTCACATCCGCACGTTTGATATGGTACGCTTCCAGCTTCGGAATAAACGTCGGATTAACCACGACAATGTGATCCATCCGTTTGTAGAAAGAAATCAAGTAGCGGTTAAAAATCACTTGAAACGGGCACGGCAACTTCAAGCTACCTTCCAACGTCTCTGGCAAAAAGTGGACGTAACCAATCTTGCGCCCCCGATTCGGCATAAATGTCGACAAGTAAAACATCGGGTTGACCGTATGATAATGCGAGATCGCAGAACGCCCGTACCGATTGACCTTAATATTGAACTCATCTTGCCAATGCGTCTGCAGTAACCGCATCAATTCAAGATAGGCGCTACCAACGCCTTGGCCTTTAACTGAATCGGCCTTTGAAAACATGGTAATGTCTAACATAATTCGTCCCCTTACATGTGACACAGCAATTCAACACCCATGGTCCCACTCGTTAATTGCTGATATTGGCTGATTTATCCGTTGATTCCGAATAAGCCAGTTGCACATCCTGGTAATAGTTGATGACTTGCTTGCCAAAATACTCGGCCGAAATCTGATACAGTTTCTTTTGCCGGGGTTTGGGATCATCGAAAGTCGTCGGTTGTTGCAAATAGCGCACCACGTCCTTGACCAGGCCAGCTTCACTCGTAAACGTCGTCCCCAATGACGGATCGTCTAATAATTGGTCCGTATATGGACTGGATGCCACGACGGTCTTCAAACCCGCCGCCATTGCCTCAATATACGTCAACCCTTGCGACTCCGAATTCGAAGCCGAAACAAATAAATCTGCCATCTGATAGTAGTTATAAACAGCATCATTATCGATTTCACCCGTAAATTGGACGTGGTCACTCAAACCAGCTGCTTCCACCTGATTTTCCAGTGTTTCACGCGCTGGCCCATCACCGACAATCAGTAATTGGGCGGCGGGCACCTGGTCTAAAATCGCTGGTAAGGCCGCGATGACTTCGTGAATGTTTTTCTCGTACGCCAACCGACTCAACGATAGCAGCACCGGCGTATCCGGTTGATAGCCCAGTTGTTTACGATAATCAGCCGTCGACTGTTGTTCATACTGGTTGATGTCGATACCAGTTGGAATAATCCGAATTGGCGCTTTGACGCCGTAACCAGTCAACGTCTTGGCGACCCGGTCACTTGGCGCGACAATTCCATTAAGATGGTAACAATAGGCGCGCGTAGCTTCCTTCACGTGGTATGGTTTCAATAGTTTTCCGTTCGCAATATAATGTAAATAATCTTCATACATCGTATGGTACGTATGAATACATGGCACTTTTAATTGTTTGGCAACAAATTTACCAATCATGCCCATCGAGAACTCCGTCTGAGTATGCACGATATCTAGGCCTAAGTCCTTGGCCACCTGGTAGGCTTTAAACAACCCACGGACGGCAATCCGGCGATCGGTAAACGAAACGAACGGAATACTGGTAAATCGAAAGATATTCCGCTCATAAATATTCTTATCAACATGGGGATCCGTGGTCGTAAAGATATAGACTTGATGACCAGCCCGTTCGAGTTGATTGCGTAACACCTTAATGGACGTTGCGACCCCACTCACCTGTGGATAGTATGTGTCTGTAAATATCCCGATATTCACGTAGATTCTCCCCTTATTTCATTAATCAACAGTACCGCTGATTAATGTTGCTTATCCGTTATGGGACCTGTTTGTTGCGGCCCCCACGAAAACGACTCAATGGCTATATTATAAACATTATATTGGTTAAATATCCGAGTTGCAAATAATCTTAATATAAATTAAGAGTTCGGACAGGCACTGAACAGCTCAAATGCTTGCTAAAAATCATTAGCTAAGGCTGAAATACATGGGCTTATTGACTTTCCATTGTTCTAGTCTATCTTGACCCGCAAATACGACCCCTGTCACTCGGTCTTTCATACTGATATGTATATTGCCACCCATGTGCACAATTTGTGCACATGGGTTGATTGTACTTTGATTGGCGTAATGTATTTAGGTTAAATTCAACGTCAAAAGCGACCAGCTGAGAACCGCTGGAAATAGTGCGAATTAGCGTAAAACTGCTGAACGAGGCGCGTCCTACATCGGCTTCCAGGCATTCTGGGCAATGGCCGGAACGTGGTGGACACAGATTTAAGCCGACAACCCACGTCTTAAATACTGGTCTTTCACTAACCAAGCAAAAAACGCTTGCTAAGTGAAATTTCACCACTTGGCCTTGCCCAGAAAACCTTCCAGCCGGGACAGTATTCGAAAGGCAGACATAGGTGCACCCAACTATAACTAGAATGATCGTTATTTTCTGAAATATGTAATATCCAGATTGATTGATGTTGATGATGCTTCATATTTTAGCCATCTCTAAAATTATCAATAATATTCATGTCCATATTCATGCATTCATCTGTCTGTGCGAACTAACCGTAAAAGGTGTCTCATTCTGATGAACCCACCTCTAATTTCAGCAGGAAAAACAAAATTGGCGTCACAGATTATTGAGCCTAGCATTTATGCTTTCAAAAATCGTCTGCTTAAGCAGGTACGAAAAACTAGGCCATCATCAAACAGCCACCACGGATACGGATGTATCGTTTTGAAGAAAAAAATTCAGTCAATTCCAAATAGGCCTACAGAAATTATGAGTGACGCAGCATTCAGCGCAAATCCGACTTAACGTTTGCCATTGAATTAGCCACTAAATAGACAAATCACAATAGCATATTGCCTAAATTCCTAATGACCTTAGTGGTATTCATCTAGAAATGTGGCTATTGCGCCACGATATTGATTTAGGCATCATTCATCGATACTATCCAGCATACTCAATTGTCTCAGTCCCCCGTGTTGGCACATCGTCTACTACTATCCGACTTATATACTTATACGCCATTATAATTTGCGTCTGAGCTAGAATTTTACCAAAGCCGTGTCTAAATTTCAAATCCGGTTGGAAAGCAGTAATCGTTTAAATAATTGGCAATCATACCACTCCAGCTTCCATACACTGACAGGCTTGCAACATCAGCATACTAGCCCATGACGTCTCCAAGTTTAAAATAACTAGCTTCCTACTATCACTTTCATCTCTAATAATGCAAGCCAGCCCGAAAATGCAAAAAAAGAGCAAATCCGCAGATTTACTCTTTCCTGAATCGCTTAATATTGATTACTTATCAAAGACGTTCTTTTCAACTAATTCTTTGACTTCTTCGTTGGTAACACACTCGTTAAGTGCCTTATCAGCTAATTTAGCCATTTCCTTAGTATCAAGTTTCTTCATCAATGAACGCGTCTTAAGCACGGAAGTTGAACTCATTGAGAATTCATCCAAGCCTAAGCCCATCAGTAATGGTACCGCGATTTGGTCCCCAGCAACTTCACCACACATCCCTGTGAAGCGACCGTTAGCGTGAGCAGCGTCAATCACATGCTTGATCAAACGTAACAACGATGGGTTGTATGGTTGATACAAGTATGAAACTTGTTCGTTACCACGGTCAGCAGCAAAGGAATATTGGATCAAGTCGTTGGTCCCAATACTAAAGAAGTCAACTTCCTTAGCAAATTGGTCAGCCAAAATTGCGGCAGCAGGGATTTCGATCATAATCCCAAGTTTGATGTCATCTGCAACTGGTGTCCCAGCAGCGACCAACTTAGCCTTTTCTTCTTCGAAGATGGCCTTGGCCTTGCGGAATTCATCAAGAGTGGCAATCATTGGGAACATAATCCGTAATTGACCATAGTGGGACGCCCGTAATAACGCGCGTAACTGGGTCCGGAAAATGTCATCACGATCAAGCGAAATCCGAATTGCCCGGTAACCCAAGAATGGGTTCATTTCATCAGGTAATGGCAAGTAAGGTAATTCCTTATCGCCACCGATATCCATGGTCCGGACAATCACGGGTTTGCCGTTCATGCCTTCGACAACCTTCTTGTAAGCTTGGAATTGCGTCTCTTCGTCAGGTAATTCTGAACTATTCATGTACAAGAATTCTGACCGGAATAACCCAATGGCTTCTGAGCCAGCATCCAAAACCCCATCCATATCGTCTGGAGTCCCGATGTTTGAAGCTAATTCGAAGTGCTTACCGTCTTTAGAAACAGTAGCTTCATTCTTCAACTTAGCCCATTCAGCTTTTTGCGCCACGAAGTCCTTCGCCTTTTGTTCGTAATCCGTTACTTCAGCGTCGGTTGGTTCAACCAAAGCATCACCGTTGATTCCATCTAAGACGACCGTGTCGCCCGCCTTGATATCAGCTGTGGCTGATTCGGAACCAACGACCGCTGGAATTTCAAGCGTCCGTGACATGATAGCGGAGTGACTCGTCCGACCACCAATATCAGTAATGAAGCCCTTAACATACTTACGATCAAGTTGAGCAGTATCACTAGGTGTTAAATCGTGGGCAACCACGATAACTTCGGAGTCAATCAAAGCTGGACTTGGTAAGGTAACCCCTAACAAGTGACTTAAGACCCGCTTCGTCACGTCGCGAATATCACCGGCTCGTTCTTGCATATATGCATTATCCGTCATTGCTTCGAACATTGAAATGAAAGTATCCGTAACTTCCTTCAAGGCTTCTTCGGCATTGACTTTATCATCCTTGATTTTACCTTCAATTTGTCCAAGCATTTCTGGGTCAGACAAAATGGTGATATGAGCTTCAAAAACTTCTGCTTCTTCTTCACCCAAGTTTTCAACCGCTTTGTCTTTAATGACCTTTAGTTCTGCCTTGGAAGCATCAAAAGCATCATGTAACCGTGCAACTTCAGCATCCGTATCGGAGACCGTTGTTTTTTCGAATGATAAATCTGGATCAACTAGCATATAGGCCTTAGCAATTGCGATACCATCACTGGCCGCAATTCCTTTTAGTACCTTTTCAGCCATTATTCAGATAATCCTTCTTTCTTCATCGTTTCAGTTAAAGCTGCAATAGCGTCGGCTTCGTCGGCACCTTCTGCAGAAATGGTAACGTCAGCATCTTTACCAACACCGAGTGACATAACACCCATGATGGACTTCAAGTTAACTGACTTGTCTTGGTATTGCAACGTAATTTCTGAGTTGAACTTACTTGCTGATTGTACCAATAAAGTAGCTGGACGTGCGTGGATACCAGTGTCTGCGATTACGTGAAATTCTTTCTTTTCCATAACTATTCGATCTCCTTCAAGATAGATAAATTTAAAATTGGTTCCGAGTGAATTCGAGTTGCCGCCAACACGTCTACTCAGGAGCCCTTAATAATGATGATAGCAATTATCCAATTAAAATACAAGCCCTTTCATTCAAGCTAGGCCTATTAATTGGTTGCTGTACCATCCTTCTCAAAATGGTAAACAATGCGGCCATCGAGGTCCGCCGTTCCAATCACTCTCTTCCGATACTCATACTTCATATACGCATCGTGAAAAGCCATGAATTCTTCCGGCGTCACGGTGAACGTTTCCTGTTCACCCGTGCGTAACGCTTCCATTAATTGGGTATAATCCGTTGCCAATTCATTGCCACCTCCTCAAAGTCTGGTTGAGCCATCGCTGCACCATCCTTTTGACGTTTCAGACCCGACCTTCCGCCGCTCACTAACAGCTGACGGCTGCTAATGAAAAGCCGTGCTCAAAACATCAAAACTGGTCAGGCGCAATCCATGCAAAAAAACCGCTTTGTACTATAATATGGACAGACGGTTGCATCCGGACTGTTACTAGCCAGATAATTAATATACAACGAATCCGGTTACATGACAAGCCATGAGTTGCAACTATCCAGACTATTCGGAAATAACTAAATTAATACAACCTGCCGCAAGTTGGTCAGACAATTTCCAGTTTTGATTTTGAGACTTTTCGCTTGCAACGGTCCGTAAATTCGCTATACTAATAGTCAAAGGTCAACAAAGGTCAAACAAATCCTTGAACCTTTAACTATAGCCCTAGTGGTTTAGTTATATTTCTGATGCGAAAGGTGTGTGACAGCATAATGCTTTGTGACAATTGCCATAAGAACGAAGCGACGATCCATTTATATACGAGCGTCAACGGTCAGCGGCGACAAATCAATCTTTGTCAAAATTGCTATCAACTGCTAAAGAATCAGGAACAGCAACCAAATAACGGAGTTGGAGGTGCTGATATGGCACAAGATCCATTCGGTTTTGGTGGTCTTGACGACATTTTCCGTGCAATGCAGGGCGGCGTTGATTCCAATAACGCTTACCGGCAGCAACAGACCCCACCGACCCAGCCAGCTGGTCCTAATGGTGGCGGCAATCGTCGTGGCAATAACAACGGCGGTGGCCTCCTTGGCCAATATGGCTTCAACTTAACGGCGCAAGCCAAGCAGGGTAAAATCGACCCGGTCATCGGTCGCGATAACGAGATCAACCGTGTTATCGAGATCTTGAATCGCCGGACGAAGAACAATCCTGTTTTGATTGGTGAAGCCGGGGTTGGTAAGACGGCGGTCGTGGAAGGCTTAGCACAGAAAATCGTTGCTGGTCAAGTTCCACAAAAACTGTTAGATAAAGAAATCATTCGTTTGGACGTGGCTTCCCTTGTTCAAGGAACCGGGATTCGCGGCCAGTTCGAACAACGGATGCAACAATTAATGAAGGAAGTTCAGAGCAATCCGAACATCGTCCTCTTCATTGACGAAATCCATGAAATCATGGGTGCCGGCAATGCTGAAGGCGGTATGGACGCTGGCAACGTTTTGAAGCCGGCCCTTGCCCGTGGTGATTTCCAATTAGTTGGGGCAACCACCTTAAATGAATACCGGGACATCGAAAAGGATGCCGCCCTCGCCCGTCGGTTCCAACCAGTGACGGTCAACGAACCAAGCGTCGAGGAATCCATCAAGATTCTCAAGGGTATTCAAGAGAAGTACGAAGATTACCATCACGTGAAGTACGACGAAGATGCAATCGTCGCTGCGGTCAAGTTATCGAACCGTTACATTCAAGACCGGTTCTTACCTGACAAGGCCATCGACTTACTCGATGAAGCTGGTTCACGTAAGAACTTGACTTTGAAGACGGTCGATCCTAAGACGATTCAGGAAAAGATCGACGAAGCGGAGAAGCAAAAGCAGGATGCCTTGAAGAAGGAAGACTACGAAAAAGCTGCTTACTATCGTGATCAAGTCGCTAAGTTGGAAAAGGCTAAGCCTGACGAAAATGCAGACCAGCCTAACAACGACACGGCCACTGTGACCGTCAAAGATATGGAACAAATCGTTGAAGAAAAGACGAGTATTCCAGTCGGTGACTTACAAGCTAAGGAACAAGCGCAAATGAAGACCTTGGCCCCTGACTTGAAGAGTAACGTCATTGGTCAAGACCAGGCAGTTGACGCCGTTGCCCGCGCGATTCGTCGTAACCGGATCGGTTTGAACGGCACTGGTCGGCCAATCGGTTCGTTTATGTTCGTCGGCCCTACTGGTGTTGGTAAGACGGAACTTGCTAAGCAATTAGCGAAGGAACTATTTGGTTCAGAGGATGCCATGATTCGCTTTGACATGAGTGAATACATGGAACCACATTCAGTGGCTAAGTTGATTGGTTCACCGCCTGGCTATGTTGGGTATGAAGAAGCCGGTCAGCTTACTGAACAAGTTCGGCGTCACCCATACAGCTTGGTCTTACTAGACGAAGTTGAAAAGGCTCATCCTGACGTCATGCACATGTTCCTGCAAATTCTTGACGATGGTCGTTTGACCGATTCTCAAGGTCGGACCGTCAGCTTCAAGGATACCATCATCATCATGACGTCTAACGCCGGTACTGGTGACAGTGAAGCTAACGTCGGGTTCGGTGCTGCGGCTGAAGGTAAGACGCACGACATTACTAGTCGGTTAACGGATTACTTCAAGCCTGAATTCCTGAACCGGTTCGACGACATCATTCAATTCAACGCCCTTTCCAAGGAAAACTTGATGAAGATCGTTGGCTTGATGATTGAAGACGTCAATGGCATGCTCGCTAACCAAGGGTTGCACGTTCATGTTACTGAACCAGTTGAAGAAAAACTCGTTGAATTGGGCTACAACCCACAAATGGGTGCTCGTCCACTTCGGCGTGTCATTCAAGAACAGATTGAAGACCGCATCGCTGACTTCTATTTGGATCACGGCGATGTTAAAAACATGGTCGCTAAGGTTGAAGACGGCAAGATCGTCTTAGCTGCAGAGACTAAGGCTGAATAATTGAAGCTTTAAAAAGGTAGGTTAATGCCCGGATTTATGTCCGGCATTGACCTACCTTTTTTATTTTGCAAACACGTTGTGCGTGTAGATGCTGTAAAATATCATCATATCGGTTAAAAAATTGCCTGAAGGACAGAAATCTAATATTCAATACGCGTTGTGCTAGTTATTCTTTAGCCTTAAAGATGGTTAAATCATGCCATTTTATAAGTTCAAGAACTGCCAGCTGAGACCCGCTGGAAACAGTGCGACTTAGCGTAAACTTGCTGTTGTGGAGACGTCCTAGGCCGGCTTCCAGGCATTCTGGGCAATGGCCGGAACGTGGTGGACATGATTTAAGCCGAAACCCACGTCTTAAATACTGGTCTTTCACTAACCAAGCCGAAAACGCTTGCTAAGTGAAATTTCACCACTTGGCCTTGTCCAAAATACCTTCCAGCCGGGATCCTATTCGAAAGGCAGACATGTGTGAACCCAACTTTTTTTGGATTGTCGTTGTTTCCACGTTGCAGGGCCATTTTGACATTCAACTGTCAGACTAGTTCTAGCAATAACCAAGCTTACTGACCCATGATTTAATGCTCCCAACACGCGTCCTCACGGAAAATGTGAGATTTTTCTCTAGTCGCCCGAGATAGCAAAGTCCCGAATTGTATGCACAGGTGAGTTTATTGACTAAATTCGGGGACTAAATTCAAGACTAGTGTCCGTTGGAATTATTGAAAAACATTCAGGTAATCTAACGTTCAGCGATCAATTGCGCCCAGATAGGTGGCCGTTCATCTGCCATTCGAACGGCTTCCCGACTGGAGGGACCGGCTGACAATGCTCAGTAGCCAAATTATTCTTAGCTGGAAGTGGTCTTCCTCCGGCTTAGAATAAGACTCGTATTTGAAATTGCGCAGTGGGCTTCTGCGTGAGTTCAAATCGATGTCGGCTGCGCTCCAGCAATTGTCAGCCGGCCCCGGAAGTCGGACTATGCCGCGCATCGGCTGACGAACAGCAATCCAAAACAGTACGATTTAATCATGATCCATGACAAATTAACCAATACAATGTGTATTCCAAGTATTCATTCGAAATTATTCTATTTCAACCCTTTTCCCATCACGCCAACGGTATTGACAGGATTCACTAGCACTTGAGCAGGACTGTCAAATAGATTTGATTCAACATACATGATCATTATTCGGCCCCCGTATTCATCTTTTTCGAAACAACCCATCCGACAAGCCTTTAGCCAACACTACCTATACCCCTAACCGAAAGTCCCACAACTGTTGTTCCATATTATCACGCTCGATACCAATATAGCGCTTGGTGACCTGCTCACTGGAATGGTTAAAAATCATCATCAAACTGGCAATGTCATGAGTTTGTTGATAATAATGATAACCAAACGTCTTACGTAATGTGTGGGTGCCGATGTCATCTCGTTCGAGAAAATCACTGGCGGTCTGAAAGATGCGGTAGACGCTGTTGACAGTTAGCGCCCCACCTCGACCACTACAGAACAGTGGCTCACTGGGAGCTCGGTACTGGGTGAAATGTAATAATTCTGACTTGAGATTCTTCAAAAATAACCAGCGTTTCTTGCCAGTTTTCTGTTCAATGATCATGACTCGTTCTTTGCCCCGAACTTGGCCGACTGTTAACCTCAAAATATCACTCATCCGCAGACCGGTATTGATGCCGACTAGCACGATCATCCGATTGCGTTCCCCATAACGCGCTTGCGAGACGGCCCATAAAAAATCATCGATTTCCTGGGACGTCCGCAGTGGTTCTACATTATAATGCATACGCTCGCTTACACCTCAATTAATTTTATTCAGTTCAAATTGCTTAACCTAGCTTAAACTAACCCCTGCTATTTTTAACGGATTATGCTCATCCCCAGGTCAATATTGCTCAACGTAAAAACGCGGGCCAAAGAGAATCAACCCTTTGTCCCGCACTTTATTTTCATATTCGCTTAATTAGCCGCATTGGCCCCCGCCTTAGGGCTGCAGCGTTGATAATTGACTCGCTAATTGAGTTGCTGGTGCTGAATCCAGTGACTGGGTCAACTGTTCATCAACTGCCTTCATCCGCTCCTGACCAGTCTTCGTCAACGTTAAAACACGTAGCCGCCGATCTTGCTTGATTGGCTGGCTCTTCAACCAACCTTGGGTAATCAACGTCCCAATATTTTGAGCTAATGACGCTTTGGCCACATTCAAAGCAGTGGCGACATCGCCGATTTGGATTCCTGGGCGCTGTTCGACGTAAACTAAGATTCGCAATTCGTTTAAGCTCAATCCCGTCATCGACGACCAATTAGACGTGAGCCGCTTAAGGTCACGTTCCAGGTGCATAATATTCATAATATAGTTAATTGGTTGTTGCATACTAACAGCATCCTTCCTGAATTTCACT
The DNA here is from genome assembly GCF_018991185.1 of Lactiplantibacillus sp. 7.2.4. Classification (NCBI taxonomy): domain Bacteria; kingdom Bacillati; phylum Bacillota; class Bacilli; order Lactobacillales; family Lactobacillaceae; genus Lactiplantibacillus; species Lactiplantibacillus sp. 7.2.4. The sequence goes on along the minus strand of NZ_JAGYGS010000024.1, from coordinate 26,611 downwards.
CTTTCTCATCAACTATCCAAAGAAATCAAAACCTACTCGCATGATTTTTAAAAGAATATTGCGTGTACATCGTTGAATTAATTGAGGTCACGGTGGATACTGTTATTTTTTTGTTTAAACGAAACGTATCATAAAGACTGACATGATAAGAACTGTTTCGCACTATTTTTTTAAAAATGGTGCGAATCAATTATTAAGATGAATAGTTCGTTAACAAGCTTTATTAACGTTATTATTATTACATAATTACAAGTTTTACACAAATAACTTTTACTGCAGGTAACCGTTGAATCCGGCAAGGGACCCCGCTATCCCTTGTCAATACAAGCATTATACGCCACTCAGCATTAATATCGCAAAAACATTAAATTTATATTTCAAGTTAACATGAGTTAATTATAATGGTTGTTAATTAATAAGCTTATCAGATGGCAACTAAAACGGACGGCGAAGCATCCTTGCTCGCCGTCCGTTTCAATGTGTCTATTCAGAGAATTCCGTAATCAAACCAGCGTCAATTGCTCGCTTGGTGTAGATTGGCACCTCATCTTCAGTTGCCCGGACAAAGTGTCCTGGGGCAATTTCAACCATCCGACGCTTCTTGCCATCGTGTTCGGTCGTCTCATCGTAAGGCACTTGCTTACGGTTACGTTCGAACTCAGGGTCTGGCACGGGTACCGCTGAAATCAGACTTTCAGTGTACTTGTGTAGCGGATGATTATAAACTTCATCAGCTGGACCAATTTCTAGAATCTTCCCGTAGTGCATAACGCCGATGCGGTCACTGATGTACTTGACCATTGACAAGTCATGGGCGATGAACAGATACGTCAAGTTCTGCTTTAATTGGAGTTCCTTCATCAAGTTAACCACTTGGGCTTGAATCGAAACGTCCAGTGCTGAGATTGGTTCGTCAGCGATGATGAATTTGGGTTCAACGGCCAGCGCCCGGGCAATCCCGATCCGTTGCCGTTGCCCACCAGAGAATTCATGTGGATACCGGCTAGAATGGTCCTTGTTCAGACCAACCGTTTCCAGCAAGTCTTCCACCTGCTTGGTCCGGTCGTCGTCATCCTTGGCTAAGCCGTGAATATCGATGCCTTCAGCGACAATATCCTTGACCTTCATCCGTGGATTCAGTGACGCGTATGGATCTTGGAAAATCATCTGGATCTCACGCCGAAATTCATGCCGTTCTTTTTTCGTGCGTAATTTAGAGACGTCTTTCCCATTAAAAATGATTTCACCATCAGTCGGTTCATATAGATGAATGATTGAGCGGCCGGTCGTGGTCTTCCCTGAACCGGATTCACCAACTAGACCGAACGTTTCACCTTCATAAATGTCAAAGGAGACGTCGTCAACGGCCCGGACTTCATCTTTTTTGCCGACATTAAAGTATTGCTTTAAATGGCGAACTTCTAGAATTTTCTTACGTTCTTCAGGCATGTCTACTTACTCCTTTGCTGCAGGATCTGGAATTGGTGGTTGTGGCTTTTGCATCGCCGCAAACTTTTGTTGCCGCCGGACGATTTCGGCCGGTGGTGTGACTTTAGGTGCGTCTGGATGAAGCAACCAGGTCGCCGCATAGTGCGTATCTGATACTTTGAAGAACGGTGGTTCCTTTTCAGTATCGATCTTCATGGCGTAGTCACTCCGCGCTGCAAAGGCGTCCCCGACTGGTGGTTCCAGTAAATCAGGTGGCGTCCCTGGAATAGCAGACAATGAACCACTTTCAGTATCCAACGTCGGCATCGAGTTCAATAAGCCCCACGTATATGGATGTTGGGGATTGAAGAAGATTTCATCGACCGTGCCGTATTCCACGATTTTACCCGCGTACATAACGGCCACTCGGTCAGCCATCCCAGCCACGACACCCAAATCATGAGTGATGAAAATGATGGAAGTATCGATACGGTTCTGTAAGTCCTTCATCAAATCCAGAATCTGTGCTTGAATCGTCACGTCCAACGCAGTGGTTGGTTCGTCGGCAATCAGCACTTCCGGGTAGCAGACCAACGCGATCGCAATCACGATTCGTTGCCGCATCCCACCAGAGAATTGGTAAGGATAATCATTGATTCGGCCTTCAGGATTAGTGATCCCAACCAGCTTTAACATTTCCAAAGCTTGCGCAATGGCTTCTTTTTTCTTCAACCCTTTATGTTTCATCAACGGTTCGGCGATTTGCATCCCGATCCGCATCGTCGGGTCTAGTGACGTCATCGGATCTTGGAAGATCATGGCAATATCCTTACCACGAATATTCTGCATTTCCTTTTCAGACTTCTTAATAATATCTTCGCCGTGGAACATGATCGATCCACGTTTAATTTCAGCATTCGGTGCCAGTAAGCCCATCAGTGAACGGGTCGTCACTGACTTACCAGACCCTGATTCACCAACGATGGCCAAGGTTTCACCCTTACGTAAATCAAAGCTAACGTCACGGATGGCTTTAACTTCGCCCGCATAAGTGTGGAAATTGATTTCCAAGTTACGGACTTCAATGACATTTTCCGGTTTATCCATAGTTCTGCCGTCCTCCTAACGTTTCGACTTTGGATCAAACGCATCGCGCATCCCGTCACCTAACAAGTTGAAGGCGAGCATCAGGATAATCAGCACGATGGCTGGGTACCACATCTGGTATGGCAAGAATTGGAAGTTCTTCTGTCCATCGGAAATCAACGTCCCCAATGAAGCTTGTGGTGAACTGATCCCAATCCCGATATAACTCAAGAACGCTTCGAAGAAGATCGCACTTGGAATCGTGAACATCGTTTGAATGATGATGACACTTGAAAGGTTAGGTAACAAGTGTTTCCAAGCAATTTTGACTGGCGATTCACCTAATGTCCGCGCCGCCAAAATAAAGTCTTGGTTCTTCAGTTGCAACGTCTGGGCACGGGTCAAACGGGCCATCGTGGTCCACCCGGTAATCGCAATCGCTGCGATGATAGATGCCATCCCGGTCTTCGTGAAGGCCGTTGCCATTAACACCATGATAACTAATTGAGGGATGGACGAGAGGATTTCAATCACACGTTGCATGAACAAATCGACTCGCCCACCTTTCCAACCGGAGAGTATCCCGAACCCGACACCAATCGTCAAGTCAATCAAGGTGGCAATCAACGCAATTTCAAGGGAAATCCGCGTCCCATACATAATCCGTGCAAGCAAGTCCCGACCTAGATAGTCAGTCCCTAAGATATAGTGCACATCAGACTTAGCACCCGCTGCGGCATAGGCATCGACATCCTTACCAGATTGCGTCAAGTGACCATTCAACCCATGAATGTTCACACCCGGAATCTTCGGTGGTAAGTTAGCGTACTTGGGTGCTTGGGCGTTCGGGTCAACGTGATACACTGCTCGACCACCGAAAGCCACTAAGAACAAGAACACTAACACGATAAAACTGACAAAGGCGGTCTTATTCGACTTCAGCCGCCGCCAAACGTCTTGGCCGAAAGTCAGTGAAGGCGCTGCGATCCGTTCATTATCAGGACCCGCTTGCTTGTCTAACGGCTCGAAGTCGCCGGGCTTAATTTCAATACTACTTGGATTTTCTGCCATTAACTAGTCCCCATTTCCACTTAAACGAATCCGCGGATCAATAATTCCGTAGACGATATCGGTCAACAATAATAGTAAGCAAAGCAGTGCTGAGTAGAAAATCGTCACACCCATGATGGTTGGGTAATCGTTAACCAAAATCGACTTAACGAATTGTTCCCCAATCCCGGGTACTGAGAAGATGTTTTCAACAACCATGGAACCGGTCATCAACGCTGCAGCCAGTGGTCCAATCAAGGTGACCATTGGAATCAAACTATTTCGCAAGGCATGGTGATAAACGATGCCAAACTTCGATAGCCCTTTCGCCTTAGCAAGTTCAATATAATCTGAACTCAGTACATCGACCATGTCGGTCCGGATAAACCGCGCCGTTTCGGCCAACGGGCTTGCGGCCAGCGCCAGTGTTGGCAAGATTGTGTAAGCAAATCCTTCCCAACCAGCAACTGGGAACCAACCGACTTTTAAGCCCAGGTAATACTGTAGCAAGATGGCTAAGACGAAACTTGGTACCGCGATGCCTAAAATCGATAAAATCGTTGCTAAGCGGTCAGCCCAAGTATCTTTCTTGATGGCTCCCACGGCACCCAGGATAATCCCTAAGATAATCCCAACGACCAGTGCTTGGCCACCTAACTGCATTGACGGGCCCATCCGACTACCAATCAGATAGCTGACAGCTTGGTCAGAGAACTGGAAGGATAACCCCAGGCTCCCTTTGAAGATGCCGCCAATGTAGATGAAGTACTGCAACCAAACGGGTTTGTCCAACCCATATTGGGCTAAAATCGACGCTTTTTCACTCGGCGTCAATTTAGCTTCATTTTGAAGCGGAGTCCCAGGCATTAACTTCATTAAGAAGAACGTGGCGGTTGCCACAATGAATAATGTCAGGAACAAGTAAAATATCCGCTTTAAAAGATACTTTCTCATGAGAATTCCTCGCATTCTATTAAAATCGACTTAAAAAATAATGACATCCCTCATTATAAAACAAAATGGTAAGGATTAACAATGTGTCAATCCTTACCCCTTTGTTTCACATTCGTTCAGTTAAAGCACACACATTTTATTACTGTAGATTTACATCATTATTTAACAGACATGTACTTCAAGTTATATTGAGAACCAGCCGTGTTGTAAATGATGCCCTTGAGATTACTCCGTGTCAACGTTGCTGAAGCTTGTTGATAAATTGGGATGACCCCTTGATCATTCATCAATTGCTTTTCAGCCGCAACCATATCAGCCCAACGTGCACTCTTGTTGTTGGAGTCTGCGCCTTCAGCCTTCTTCACAGCTGAGTCGTATGCAGCACTGTCATACTTCCCGTTGTTGTATGAGTTGTCTGACGTAAAGAGTGATAAGAAGGAAATTGGGTCAGTGAAGTCAGCGTTCCATGCGGAGATAACCGTGTCAAAGTTTCCACTTTGTGACCGTTGCAGACGCGTCTTGAACGGTACATTTTGGTTAGAAACAGTTAAACCAGGTAATTTCTCCCAAGCCCCTTGAATGAATTCAGTTGACTTCTTGGCGCCATCGGTATCATCAGAAAGCAACTTGATGCTCAACTTACTTTCGCCGATTTCCTTCATACCTTCTTTCCAAAGCTTCTTGGCCTTGGTTAAGTTGTATTCAACGGCAGATGGAACGGCGGCATCACTCGTGAAGTCTTTACCCGTCTTCGGATTCTCGGCTAAGTCTTCAGAAACATAACCTTTAGAAACGGTTGAACCGTTACCTAACGTATTGTTAACGTAAGACTTCCGGTTGATAGCGAGTGACAAGGCTTGACGAATCTTCTTATTCTTGAAGGCCTTTGCCAAGGTTGCGTTACTATCATCACGATTGAATTCAACGTAGAACGTTGAAGCGGTCTTCCGAACTAAGTAGTTCTTGTCATTCTTGTAGTTCTTAACTTGTTCGTTGGAAAGTGTCGTAAAGTCGACCTTGTTAGAGTTGAACAAGTTCAAACCAGTTGAAGCGTCCTTGACAACTTGGTACTTGATAGAATCCATCTTGACGTTCTTCTTGTCCCAATAATCGTTATTCTTCTTCAAGGTCCAAGAAAGGTTTGTCCCAGTCCAACCAGTCATCTTGTAAGGTCCGTTATAAACCATTGCCTTACTGCTTGTCCCATACTTAGAACCATACTTCTTGACCACTTTTTCATTTTGTGGGAAGAAGTTAACAAAGCCCATTAACTTGTCGAAATAAGCAATTGGTTTATCCAAGGTAACGGTCAACTTGTAGTCGCCATCAGCCTTGATCCCTAAGCTTGAAACTGGCTTCTTGCCGTTGACAATGGCGTCAGCATTTTTGATACCTGAATATAAGTATGCGTATTGTGACGCAGTCTTAGGATTAACGGTTCGTTGCCAACCATAAACAAAGTCTTTGGCAGTAACTTTATCACCGTTACTCCATTTTGCGTTCTTCCGTAAAGTGAACGTATATGTCTTCCCACCATTAGTAACTTTAGTGGATTTTGCAATTCCGGGAGTGACTTTACCGTTCTTCCCTAAACGATACAACCCTTCGTTGGTGTTATTCAGTGCATTAGAACTAACGACATCGGTAGATTTAGAAATATCCATCGTTGGTAATTCTGCTGATTCGGTCCAATTGGCCGTTTGCTTCGACGAACTTGATGAGCTCTTGCTTGAGCCACAAGCCGCTAAGAATAAGACGGATGCGCCAGCAACGACGGTTACTTTTGCAGCTGTTTTAAAATTCATAAAACCCAACCCCTAACCTTAAAATGATTTGTGTGTGCTTTTCCCTCGAAAAGTTAAAGTAATTGTATATTATAAATAAATTAAAATCAATCCTAAACTCTAATTTTTATCATTATTTCGTCATAATTATCTTAACTGTTCTGTTTTTTGACTATTATCCCCATTGATAAAGACGCTTTGAAACGCCGTCTTATCAGGATTTATCATCGCACAGGCGCGTTGAATTAGCAAGCGAATACAATCGGCAAATTTTCTTAATAAATAATTCTAATTTGGCAATTATTGCCCTCAAATTGACTTTTTTGCGTTAGTCAAAACAGCTAAAACCCCTGGATCAAAAAAAGAATGCTGATTTTTATCAGCATTCTCTTAATAATTATAATTGTACACATTGTGCTAGTTAATTGGGCATAAATCATAATCAAATTGTGCCGGTTTGGATTACTGTTCGTCAGCTAGTGAGCTCCTAGTCCGACTTCCGGGGCTGGATGACAATTGTCGGAACACAACTTTCACATGTCCACCATTAAGCTTAGTATGTTTCAGGCCATTGCCCAGAATGCCTGGAAGCCGGCGTGGGACGTCGCCACCACAGAAAGTTTACAGTAACTCGCAGTGTTTCGAGCAAATCCCAGCTGGCCGCTTTTGACTTTCAAAGTTAATTTCCCAAATAGCCAATAATTGACGCAACGATCAGAATCACCAATACAACGGTCGTGATCCAGACATAGAGGCGGTCACGTTCAACGGCAAACGCGTAAATTGAGACAGCGACCCGCAATGTCGGCGTTAAAATCAATAGGAAGAGACCTAACATGATGACGGCATATGGTTTCAAGGCCACTACGCCAGCTAAAATAGCCGCAACGGTGTGGGGCTCCATGCCATTTGCATAGCCGCCATTACCCGTCATCAACATTAGTAGCATGCCGATGATAATCACAATCGCCGAAACAATCACGCCAATTCGTAAGATGTAACCAATCATCATTTCAACGGCGTGCATTTCCTGTTCTTTCGTTGGTTTTTGCTTATCCATTAGATGGTCACCCCGAATCCTTTAGCAATCATTTGAATGCCCAGATAGAGCATCACTGGCACAAAAATCATTCGGATCAGGCGTGGTTTCAGCCGTGTCATGATGCGCGACCCAATCAAGGCCCCGACGATGATACCAATAGCTAACGGCGCCGCAATCCCTGGTTTGATAGAACCATTAAAGAAGTAAACCATCGCGCTGGCAGCCGCCGTGACCCCCATCATTAGGTTAGAGGTCGCAGAAGACGGCTTGAGTGGCATGTGCATGATGGTATCCATGGCGAGGACTTTAAACGCCCCACTCCCGATACCAAGCAAGCCACTGGCGAACCCAGCACCGAACATCATTGTAAACCCACCGGGCACATTTTCGACCTGATAGTCGACTTGTTGCTTGAGGGCCTTATCATAGTAGGTGCCATTTAAATTCAACTTAGTTGCCAAGGCATCATCCTTGACTGTCGGTAACTCACCCGTCTTACTCATCAACTTGCGAATCATGTTGTAAGTCGTAAAAACGAGTAGCGCGCCGAATAAAAAGTACAAGAAGGTCGCATGCAGCACCCCGGTCAACACGGCACCAAGGACGGCACCGACCGTGGTCGCAATTTCCAAAAACATCGCGACCCGTAAGTTCAACATTTCATCTCGCAAATAAGCGATGGTTGAACCCGAACTGGTCGCAATCACGGCAATGATACTTGCGCCAATGGCATATTTAATATCTAATCCCAGGCCTAACGTCAGAATCGGCGTGACGATCATGCCACCACCAATCCCTAAGACGGCCCCAAAAATACCGGCAATCACCCCGACGCCGAGCATTAATGCCAACGAATAAATCATCCTACTCACCTTCACCCTTTAAATTTCAATAGTAAGTGTACCATTTAATTAAGGGCATATCTAATTTTTAAATATCCAGGCTTGAAACACCGACATGACAGCATTTAACAACATTTTCATTGAAATAAATCATCTCACTGAGAAATTGGCTGTAACCGCCATCAAGTGCGTCAATCCGGCAATCTCTGTTTTAATTGCAATTAAATTTTTAGATAGCTAATTAATGAAAGTTGTCTAACGGTCGTGCTTGCTCAAATTGGGCCATAAAGCCGGCCACTAACGGCGTTTCCAAAGCTTCGTTGGTCGTCACTAAGGCTAAATGCGTTTCGAACCGGTGATCAGCCAACGACCGAATCAGCACGTCCCCGCCGTCATAAGTTTCTGCTAGTGAGCGTGGGACCAGGGCAACGCCTAACTGGCGACTGGCCCAATGCATCGCGGTCCGCGCATCGTCACAGGTCATCAAGTAGTGCGGCGTTAAGCCCGCTTCCAAAAAAGCGACGTGAAAGAGCTCGTTAAAACGGCGATACTTGATCAATGGTAACGGCGCTAAGTCACTCAAGCGTAACTGGCGCCGATGGGTAAACTGCGTATACTGCTTGGGTAACACCGCCGCCATGCGCTCCGCCGGAAAGTAGCGACACACCAGATGCTGCCCGTTGAATGGCGTTCGTAACACCGCCACGTCCAGTAATCGTTTGTGCAAATCATCCAGTAGCTCGTAAGTATTGCCCTCCGTCACGGACAACTGCACGTCCGCATGCTGCTGTAACCACTTGCGCAGCGCCGGATTCGGGATCACTCCCGCCGAAGAAGACACGGTTCCGAGATTGATAGTCCCAGTAATCCCGTGTGCCAAAGCGCGGACTTTATTTTCGGCCGTCGCTGACAATTGCGTCAGTTGTTGGGCATAGCCAACCAATAGTTTGCCAGCAGCCGTCACCGTCACGCCCTGAGGTAGCCGGTTGAATAGCGTCACCCCGAGTTCTTGCTCCAGTTGTTTGATTTGATAACTCAATGGTGGTTGAGCGACGTGTAACCGTTTGGCCGCTGCCGTCATCTGCCCCTCTTCAGCCACCGCCAAGAAATAGCGTAATTGTTTCAAATTCATTTTTCAGGCCCCCTCGTCATACAATCTTAGTATACACGACTCTGAAAAATGGAAGTTTACAATTTATTTAAGGCGTGTCAGAAGCCTGGTGAATGCGTTATACTAGTGATAATTAATTTATTAATGAAAGGAGTGGTCACGTGTCGTTTCTTGACCGGCTAAAAGGGATGCTACACGCATTAAATAGTACCGAAGCTAGCACCGAAACTACCGCGGCGTCCACGGAAGAAGCTGCGCCCCAGGCCATCACCGCACAGCGCGCAGACACTCTGGCGACCAACCAAACCGAAGCACTGATCTTGGTCCACCATTTAGACCAAGCCGGTAATACGCTACAACCAGCCGACATGATTGCGGGAACCATTGGTGAAGAAATCCACTTGCCCGCTGTCAGTATTGCTGGTTACCACCTTGTTAACATCGACGGTCTCACGCGCTGGTTCACCAAACCACAGGCCAGCATCACACTCACTTACGAGCGCCAAGCTGGTCAACCCGTCTGGATGTACGCCTACGATATTGACCGCCGCGAGCTGATTGGTCGGCCGACCATGTACCGGGGGAAACTAGGAACCCCTTACGAAGTCAGCGCACCGACCGTCGCCGGGTTTAAACTACTCCGCTCCGTGGGTGACGTGGCTGGAGAGTACACGACGACTTCGAAGACCGTCCTGTTCTTCTATCGAAATGAGAACTGGCAACAGACCGACCTCAGCACCGGTTTTATTCAAATCAACCACGAAACCGCGGTCTACCCCTATCCAGGCGCAACGACCACCAACTATCTGACTAAATTACAGCCAGGTAGCACTTATAAAACGTACATGCGCGTGCGCTTAGTGACGCATGAGACCTGGTACGCGATTGGCGACGACCAGTGGATTCCAGAGACCCATCTGCAACTGACCACCGGCGACCAACTCTTACTCAAGCTCCCGGCTGGCTACCGCGTGCAGAATCAACGTCCGGTCCGGCAAACTGGGATCGTGAGCTTTGTTCCTGGTAAACAAGTGCATACGTACATTGAACCGTATGGCCGCTACTTAGCGACTGTTACCCACGGCGATCAAGTCAACTTAATCGAACGGTTAGCGGACGATAACGGTGTCGTCTGGTATCGCCTGCAAGACCAAGGTTACTTGCCCGGGCGTTACTTGACGCAATTGGATCCACCGTTTGCTTAACATACGAACTGAAGTCAACGTCAAAAGGCAACAGTGGTGCATCCCAAACTTGGGGGTGCACCACTGTTGCCTTTTTAATCTTCAGACATAACGTTTGCTTATTCATCCAATGAGCAAAATTAGAGCTAACTAGCACAACGCGGACCGCTTATTTATTTTTTCGTAGAAATGCTGCCACAAACAATATAATCGCAATAATTATCGCTAACCACGGACCAGTTGATGAATGATAATGTAGAATGGGATCACCGATCAATCCCACTACTGTTAATATCCCTAGCCAAAAAGGCAATGTCTTAAAGAAGTTTGGGTTAAAGCTTATTTTTTTGATAACGGTCTCTTCCCTTCTAAATCTAAATCATTTTAGTTATTTTTAATCACACTATCCAATTATATTAAGCATACCCAAAGCTCGCCTGATGGTCCAGTTTCCAAGTGCTCAATGGTCAATTGTACCAGGACATGATTCATGACAAATTAGCACCCACAATACGTTAAGACTGCTTGTCGACAACCATCCGCATCAATTCCGTCCCGCGATTAGTCAACAAGAAGCCCTGATCAACACCATGCATGAATACTAGCCCTTCAAATTCACGTTGGCCGGCAAAATTAGCCTCGCCGACTTGGTGCGCTGTCCAACGACCCCACTTCACGACAGGCAGTGAGGTGATACTTTCATCTGCCACCAAGTATAGCTTGCCGGTCGCTTCGTCATACCCCGTCGATTGGGCAAAAAAGCCGGGATTATTGGCGAGTCCTTCTGTGGCCGCCTCGAAGTGTACACCCGTCGTCGCAATCGACCCGCGATACAAGTCGACTTTGCTGGTCCGCAACTGGCTAGCATGCGTCCAGTAATACGCGGTGCCGTTTTCATCAAACGCCAACTCATCGCCCAGATGTCCGCGGCCAGTCGTAAAGATTACGCGCGCATCGGGGGTGAGCGACTGCGTATTTAAACGAGTGATAGTGTCATCTTGGTTGCGTGCGGCGTTTGAAATGAACCACAGCTCGTTCGTCCGCGGATTAAGCGCTAATGACTGTGCATGTCCGGCAGTAAACTCGGGCCCAACCTCAATCGCCGCTAACACTTGGCGGTCAAACGCCGTCATTTTGCCATCAAACTGGTGCGCAGCGGCAACCCGTAACATCGCCATTTTGCCAGGTCGGCCAGCACCCAGCGCCAGCAGCCGTTGCCAGTCGTACCGCACGACCCAGCCGGCTTGTGACGCTTGCCCCGGTTGCTGGTCATCGACATACATGACGTATAAATAGCGATTATTCAGTGAAAAAGCGGCACTCTGCGGATCACCCAAGTTACGAGTCCCCAGTTGTTGCGGTAAATACAACGCCGTTTTGAAGTGGTAGTGGTCGCGATAACCGGCTTGCTGCAGCAAGGTATCCGGCTTATTTTGCACACCCATCGTGGCTAGATAGGCCGCCGTCGGATGAAAAATCACCCGCGGTTGCGTATACCGACCGGCACCCACCAGTGAGAGATAGTGGGACGTCCCCGCAGTAGTAATGGCAACCCGCCGTTGGTACGTCGTCTTGACCGGCATCGGCGCTCGTTTCGGGGTGACGATGTCCTTTGATGAGGTACCGGGCACATGAACGGCATCGGCTGAGACCCAGCCAGCGCGGTGCAAACGTGCATTGCGCACTTGCCAGTACGTGACTAAGCGACCATTTTGCGTCACCATCACTTGGCCGACGCGCATCCACCCCGTCGTCAGCTTAGCGGTCCCGGCGGCCGTCAGATGCATCGTGGCATGGTTCAACTGATATAATTTCGTCTGCTTCTCCTGCAACGTGCAAGTACGAGCCGTCAACGGTTGCACCACGGGCCACCGTACCAGATTCGGTGCCGCATGCGCTGTCGTTGTTCCCCACAATCCCAATCCAACCAATAACCCCAATAAGCCCCGCATACTTCGCTTCATCTTAATCGCCCCCATTATCCATTGTCACTGATTGTAGCGTAAGTCCAGTGTGGCCGCTGATTGCAACGGTTGGTTCACATGGTAACTTTACGTGATCATTGTGAGGCTGTACCTAACAGTAAAACGTAATCTGCGCTAGTTATTCCTTGGCATTAAAGATGATTAAGGCATACCCTTTTCTAAGGTCAAGTGCTACCAGCTGAGACCCGCTGGAAACAGTGCGAGTTACTGTAAACTTGCTGTGGTGGATGCTTCCTAGTCCGGCTTCCAGGCATTCTGGGCAATGGCCGGAACGCGGTGGACACAGATTTAAGCCGATAGCCCACGTCTTAAATACTGGTCTTTCACTAACCAAGCAAAGGGCGCTTGCTAAGTGAAATTTCACCACTTGGCCTTGCCCAGAACACCTTCCTGCCGGGGACAGTATTCGAAAGGCGGACATGTGCGGACTCAACTTTCTGTTGGATTAGTCGTTGGTTCCTTGAGATAGAGTGAATTTGACATTAACTGTTAGATTGTTTTCTAACAATCGCTAAACTTTCTTTCCCATGGTTCAGTTTTTCGAATCAGGAGCTTCACGGAAACTGTCAGAACTTCCTCTGATCGTCTGAGTTAGTAAAGCCTCAAATTATAAACGAAGGTAATTTTATCGGCTGAATTCAAAGCTAATCGCCATTAAAATTAGTCAATAATACTCAAGTACCATAAAGCGTTAACGATACTGATTAATTATTTGCTTGAAGGACCAGTCAGTTAATATTCGGTGGTCAATTATACCCAGATAGGTGGCCGTTCATCCGCCATTCGAACGGCTTCCCGACTGTAGGGGCTGGCTGACAATGCTCAAGGGCGAAGTTCTTCTTGTCCGGGTGGGTTTCCCGGGCTAGAAGAAGACTCGTATTTGAAATTGCGCAGTGGTTTTCTGCGTGAGTTCAAATCGATGTCCGCCCTGTTCCAGCATTGTCAGCCGGCCCCGGAAGTCGGAATAAGGGGATCACCGGCTGACGAACAACAATCCCACCTGGCATGCCTTAACCCTGATTCATGACAACTCAACGAGTAAAATGCAGGCAGTTTCAAATGAATTCACTGCTCACTTCACCTTCGATAATAAAAAAGTGGTATAGAAGCTCCGATTGGATAACTTCTATACCACTACTTTTGTATTATTAGAATTTACAAACACGGTACCCCGCGCGAAAACGGTCAAACAGTCAAAATGGTCTAAAAGTTCTACCACGGCCTACTGTCAGCTAACAAATAATAACAGTGCAATCAACATCAAACCAACGACCTGTGATTAAAGCTTGGACGTCAATTTAACATCCGGATACTTGTCCGCAAACCAGCGTTCGGCAAAGGCGTTTTCGAATAGGAATAGCGGTGCGCCTGAGCGGTCTTTGACCAGTAAGTTCCGCGAACTGGACATCTTTTCATCCAGCTGGTCAGGGTCGATCCAACGCGCCGTTTTACTACCCATTGGTTCCATGACGACTTCAGAATTGTATTCATTTTGCATCCGGAACTTGAACACTTCAAACTGCAGTTGACCAACGGCACCCAAGATGTAGTCGCCAGTCGAGTACGAGGTGTACAGCTGAACGGCCCCTTCTTGAACCAGTTGTTCGATTCCTTTGTGGAAGGACTTCTGCTTCATCACGTTTTTGGCAGTGACGCGCATGAAGAGTTCTGGCGTAAATTGAGGGAGCTTTTCAAACTGAACGGCGTGCTTGCCGGCATAGATCGTATCACCGATTTGGAAGTTCCCCGTATCGTAGAGGCCGACGATATCGCCAGCAACCGCCGTTTCCACCGTCTCACGCGTGTCCGCCATGAATTGCGTCGAGTTGTTCAGGCGCATCTTCTTGCCAGTCCGTTGTAAGACGACGTCCATCCCACGGTCAAATTCGCCTGAGCAGATCCGGACAAAGGCGATGCGGTCCCGGTGGTTGGGGTTCATGTTGGCTTGAATCTTGAAGACAAAGCCCGCAAATTCATCATCGGTTGGTTCAACGACTTCATCGTCACGGGTCTTGTGCGCCGCTGGTTTAGGCGCGTACTGTAAATAAGTCTTCAGGAACGTTTCGACCCCGAAATTGGTCAACGCGGAACCGAAGAAGACCGGTGTCATATCACCAGCCATGACTTTAGCTTCGTCAAAATCATTGCCGGCTTCATTGATGAGTTCCACTTCGTCCAAGGTATCGCGGTAAATGCTGTCCTTGGTCAGTTCGTTGCTAGGGTCGAGTTCGCCGTTATCGTCCAACGGTAAGAACGTTTCTCCCTTCGCTTCGTTATGATACAGCTCAACGCGGTGATTGTACCGGTCATACAAGCCTTTAAGGCCCTTACCCATCCCCATTGGCCAGTTCATTGGGTACGTTTCGATGCCCAAGACTTCTTCGACTTCGTTCAACAGGTCGAGTGGCTCGCGGCCATCACGGTCCAATTTATTCATAAACGTGAAGATCGGAATCCCACGCATTTTACAAATTTGGAACAACTTCTTGGTTTGTGGTTCGATCCCCTTAGCCGAGTCGATCACCATGACAGCGGAGTCCACCGCCATCAAGGTCCGGTACGTATCTTCAGAGAAATCCTCATGCCCTGGGGTATCCAGGATATTGATCCGCTTGCCATCATAATCGAATTGCATCACGGAACTAGTGACTGAGATACCCCGCTTCTTTTCGATTTCCATCCAGTCAGACTTGGCGAAATTACCACTCTTCCGCGCTTTAACGGTCCCAGCTTGACGAACGACGCCCCCGAACAACAACATCTGTTCCGTAATCGTCGTTTTCCCGGCATCCGGGTGAGAAATAATCGCAAAGGTGCGCCGGGTGTTGACCGCGGCGGTTAATTCTGTCTTATTCATTAAAAATTCCTTTCATCTTACCTTTATATTCAACGTCCACGGTGCAACCGTTCCACCGTAAAAAAACATAGCCTTACATATTTTACTGATATTTAACCAAAAAATCCAGTACCACCCCTGTTCCAGGCTGGATTTATCGCAAATTCACTTTACAAAGGCGTTTTATTCGGATATTAATCGGTTTCAGTCCGCCAAATAAAAAAATAATATGGCCTTTTGTTTGGTTTCGCGAATTAAGTTGTGTACAATGTAATTGTTTTAAACGTTCAATTTTGCAGTCTATCAGTCTATTAATGAGGAGGATGTTTTGTATGGCAGAACAATTTGATGTGTTATATCTCGGTAGTGGACATGGGACCTTTGATGGTGCGATTCCGCTCGCTGCCCGTGGCAAAAAAGTCGGTGTGATCGAAACTGATTTGATTGGTGGGACCTGCCCGAACCGGGGCTGCAACGCCAAAATCACTTTGGATCAACCAGTGGCTATCAAAAACCAAGTCGCGAACTTTCAAGGCTACAGCCTAACTGGTGGCCCTGAAATCGACTGGAATGCCAATTTCAAGCACGAACGGGCCGTCATCGAAGGCTTACCGGACATGATTGCCGGTCTGATGGAGCAAGTAGGTGTGACGCTGATTCATGGTCGCGGCGAATTTGTGGACGCCCACACGCTACAAGTCAGCGACCAAACTTACAGCGCAGACAAGATCGTGATTGCGACCGGTCAACATCCGCACCGTTTGGACATTCCTGGCACCGAACTCGCCCATGACAGCAACGACTTTCTAAACCTGACTGACCTGCCACAACGGATTACGGTCATCGGGGCCGGCTACATCGGCTTGGAATTTGCTAACATGGCACTGACAGCTGGTAGCCAGGTCACCCTCCTCATGCGCGGCGACCAAGCGCTGCGGCAATTCCACCAACCATTCGTTGAACGTTTATTGGCCGAATTGCAAGACCAAGGCTTAGCTATTCGGCGTGACTGGGTGCCAACCGCCATCGAGCAAACGGGCGACCAGCTAACTGTCAAGAGTGCGGACGACCAAGTGACGACTGACTGGGTCCTCGATGCGACTGGCCGGCAACCCAACACTGCTAACCTCGGACTCGAAAAAATCGGCGTGACCTATACCAAGGCCGGTATCACCGTCGACGATCACTTACAAACCAGTGTCGCTGGTGTGTATGCCTCTGGTGATGTGATTGCCAAGTCTCAGCCCAAGTTGACGCCAACCGCGATTTTTGAATCCCAGTACCTGACCCACTTATTCACGGGTGACACCAACGCGGCGATTCAATACCCAGCCATTCCATCTGTCGTCTTCACCTCACCACGACTCGCCCAAGTTGGGACGATTCCAAGTGCCGATGCGAGTGACGTCAACGTGACCGTCAGCGATTTGAAAGATGATTGGTTCCGCCAGACGACGCGGGACGTCCAGGGACATAACCTGGTCGTGACTGATGACCAGCAGCGCTTAATTGCAGCGGCTGAATTGGGTGAACAAGCCGATAACACCATCAACACGTTACTACCGGCCATTCAATATCAACTGACACCTGCCCAACGCGAACAACTTGTCACCCTCTTCCCAAGTATCGGGTCGACAGCTTGGTCCGCCATTTAAATAAATTTTTTATTTTGGCAACCAGCCCTGTCAAATTAGGGCTGGTTGCCTTTATTTACATTTAGTTGAAAACTTTTTACATAAATATGGTTGAAATTTGTAAATAGTTTTATTACAATGAAAGCGAATACAAAAAGTGATTAATAATTTTCATAAAAAAGAGGGTTTTAATGATGAAATTAGGATTGATTGGTTTAGGTAAAATGGGCATGAACTTGGCACTCAATATGCAAGACAATGGACACACTGCAGTCGGGATGGACCTTAACCCCGATAACTTACAACTGGCAGCCCAACAAGGCATCGCGACGGCGACGGACTTAGCTGATTTAGTCGCACAACTGCCATCTCCTCGCGTGATCTGGATCATGGTGCCAGCTGGCAAAGCTACGGATAGTGTCATCAGCCAGCTCGCCGATAGCCTGAGTGCCGGTGATATCGTCTTAGACGGTGGCAATTCCCACTACCAAGATAGCATCCGCCACGGTGAACAACTCGGCGCACAACACATCAACTTTTTAGATGTCGGGACTTCCGGTGGTCAAGCTGGTGCTCGCCACAATGGTAACTTTATGATTGGTGGCGATCCTGCGACATTCAAAGTCGTCGAACCGCTATTTCAAGCAATCGCAGCACCCGATGGTTACTTGTACACCGGCCCAGTTGGCAGTGGTCACTACTTGAAGATGGTTCACAATGGGATTGAGTATGGTATGATGGCAGCAATAGGTGAAGGCTTTGATGTTTTACAGCATAGTCAATTCACTTATGACAACGCTGCTGTCGCCAAGATGTGGAACAACGGCTCCGTCATCCGCAGTTGGCTCATGGAACTCGCTCAAGACGCCTTCAGTAAAGACGGTAACTTGGACGACATCAAAGGGGTCATGCATTCATCCGGCGAAGGTCGCTGGACGCTAGACACCGCCCTCGACCAACAAGTGGCCACGCCGGTGATTGCCATGGCACTGATGATGCGCTACCGGTCTACCACGGATGATACCTTTACGGGTAAAGTTGTTGCCGCATTACGCAACGAATTTGGCGGCCACGCTGTCGACCACGAATAGGAGGAACCTGCACCATGACTTACCTAATCGGAACTGATTTAGGAACTACAAGTACTAAGTCGGTCTTATATGACCATCAAGGCCACGTCATTGCCAGCGCAAACGTCGGCTACCCACTCTATCACGATACCGTGACGACTGCGGAAGAAGATCCGCAAGAAATCTGGCAGGCCGTTCAAGCCACGATTCACCAAGTAAGTGCCGGGATTGCCACCGACGAGATTGAAGGAATCGCCTTCTCCTCAGCAATGCACAGCCTGATTTTATTAGACGCCAATAAGCAACCGCTTACGCGTGTGATTACCTGGGCGGACAATCGCGCAGCCGCAGATGCCGCTGCCTTAAAGGCTCAACCACTCGGCCAGCAACTCTATGAGATGACCGGGACCCCGATTCATCCGATGAGTCCACTAGTCAAATTACACTGGTTTGCCAACCAGCAACCAGACTTATTGAACCAAGCCCGCTACGTGGTCGGTATCAAAGAATACATCATCTACTTAATGACGGGACAGTTGCAGATGGATTATTCGATGGCCAACGCGACCGGCCTCTTCAACCTGTATAACTTTGACTGGGAACCTGCCGCCCTCGACTACGCCCAAGTGACGCGGGCCCAACTCCCACCGTTAGTTGATACGGATGCGGTGATCAACGGCTTGACGCCGACTGCTGCTGGTGAGCTAGGGTTACGTTTGGCCACCAAAGTCATCATGGGGGCTAGCGATGGCGCACTCTCTAACTTGGGCGTTGGCGCCGACGAACCCGGCGTGGCCGCAATCACGATTGGGACATCCGGCGCCGTACGGGTCATGACGAAACAACCTTACTTAGACCCTGAAGGCCGGCTCTTCTGTTACTACGTGGCCCCGCATCACTGGATCGTCGGCGGCCCCATCAATAACGGTGGTCAAGTCTTCCGCTGGGTCCGCGATGAATTGTTTGCGACGGAATCGCAAGTTGCACGCGACCACCAACAAGACCCCTACGACCAGTTGACAGCGCTTGCGGCCACCGTTCCCGTTGGTGCGCACGGCCTGTTATTCCATCCCTATTTGAGTGGCGAACGGGCCCCACTGTGGAACGCGGATGCGCGCGGTTCACTGCTCGGTGTGACGACGACCACGACAAAGGCCGACATTGCACGCGCCGTGCTCGAAGGCATCGTCATGAATTTGAACACCGTGCTCCAACTGACTGCCGCAGCCGAACCAGTCCATGCGATTCGCGCCACGGGTGGCTTTGCCCGCTCTAGTCTCTGGCGTCAAATTTTGACCGATGTCCTCGGCCAACCCATCACGATTCCAAGCAGCTTCGAAAGTTCTTGTCTGGCCGCTGCCGTGATTGGACTGAAAGCCCTAGGACACATCGATGATTTAAACGCGATCCACGCGATGATTGGCGCAACGGAAACGTATCAACCCAACGCAGCCAATCATCAACTGTATCACCAACACCAAGTCGTTTTCGACCACGTGACTGCGCAACTCGCGCCACTGTATCACGAAATCGCAACTCTTAATCGTTAGGAAGTGTACACCATGCCATTCGTTGTTCTAACACTTGGAATAATCTTACTATTATTACTCATTATTAAATTCAAGCTGAACACCTACATCGCACTGATCGTCACCGCGGTCGTGGTGGGAATCGGCTTAGGAATGCCGCTGACGAAGATCGCCACCAGTATTCAAAATGGGATTGGTGGTCAACTTGGCGAACTGGCCCTCGTCTTTGGGTTCGGTGCCATGCTCGGGCGCTTAGTCGCTGACGTCGGTGGTGCTTATACCATTTCGACGACCTTAATCGATATTTTTGGTCGTAAACGGCTCCAAATTGCCATCGTGGTGGCCTCCTTCATCATTGGGATCGCCCTGTTCTTTGAAGTCGGCATCGTCCTGCTGATTCCAATCGTCTTTGCGATTGCCATCGAAGCGCAAGTGCCAGTGTTGTATCTTGGGATTCCAATGGGGGCAGCGTTGTCCGTGACCCACGGCTTCCTACCACCACATCCGGCACCCACGGCAATTGCCACGACGTTAAACGCCAATGTCGGCCACGTGCTGCTATTTGGGATCATCATCGCGATTCCAACGGTCTATATCGCGGGTCCCTTGTTCTCACGTTGGGCCCAGAAAATGGTGCCAGACGCCTTTGCTGGCAAGCCTAAGATGCCACTCAGTAGTTCTGAACGCAAATTCAAAGTCTCCGAAGCGCCTGGTTTTGGCCTCAGTGTCTTAACCGCCCTCTTCCCGGTGATTTTGATGACGATCACAACGGTCTATGAACTTGTCGTTGACCACGGCGTCACACCTAAAAATCCGTCAACTATCGATTCAATCGTGCGGTTGATTGGGGCGCCCGGAATCGCCATGTTGATTTCGCTATTATTTGCACTCTGGTCAATGGGGATTCACCAACACAAGTCCCATAAAGCCATCACAGCCACGGTTGAAGACGCGACCAAGTCGATTGCGATGCTCCTCCTGATTATCGGGGGCGGTGGCGCCTTCAAACAAATCTTGATTGACGGTGGTGTTGGTAAAGCCGTTGCCCAACTCTTCAGTGGCAGCAGTATTTCCCCACTCATCTTAGGTTGGCTTGTTGCCGTTATCTTGCGGGTCTCACTGGGTTCTGCGACCGTTGCGGCCCTGACCGCTGCGGGCTTAGTCGCGCCATTAATGACGCAAGCCGGTATTGATCCCGCGCTGATGGTGATTGCGATTGGTGCCGGGAGTGTGGCTGCTTCTCACGTCAACGATGCGGGCTTCTGGATGTTCCGCGAATACTTCGATTTGACGGTCAAACAGACGTTACTGACCTGGACCGTGCTAGAAACGATCATCGCGGTCTGCGGGCTCGGTGGTGTGCTGGCACTCAACGCGGTGTTCCATTAATTTTCTGACATTGAATGTGGGTGGTGTTTGGTGCGTGATGCTTTAACAATGGCATGGCCACTCACCTCATCCACTGAATCTGACTGGGCATTGGCTCACTGTGGGTGCAATACCGGTCATCCTAAAAAATCAGGTTCCTGAGACCTTGCTCGGGAACCTGATTTTTTTGTGATACTCATGAAACGGGTGATATTGAGGCCACTTGATTTAATCGACGCAACTACTGGTCACTCGCCTAGTCTCACAGTGCCACTTCCAAGCACTAATGGAAAATCGTCACTGGATGCCAGTGAACATGGTGACCACGTTTCAAAGTCGCACCGTTTCAATTGGGCTCATTGGATATCATGAACATCTAACGGCCACGTTTCAAAATCACGTCGCTTCCATCCAGCGCATGCCTGCCATACCCACGCCTTACTTCGAGGACTTGGATGACTTTTTATTAGCTGGGATGCTAGCTTGCGTCGCCTTCGCCGGTTGGGGCTGATAGACAGTCGTTTGTTTGCGGAGATGCTCCTCATTGCGCAGTTCCACAATGTTGTACAAGTAAATGACCACCGTCCGAACTACCGCGTAGAACGGGATTGCCAGAATCATACCAAGGATTCCAGCGATGTTGCCGGCCGCTAACAAAAGAATAATAATCGTCAGCGGATGAATCTTCAACGTCCGCCCAATGATGTTCGGATAAATCAGATTACCGTCAACTTGTTGCACGATGACCACGACAATGACGACGTAAACGACTTGCATTGGTGATTGCGTGAAGGCCACAATCAGTGACGGTGCAATTCCGATGTACGGTCCAACGTACGGAATAATGTTGGTCAACCCAGCAATCACGCCCAGCAATAAGCCATAGGGTTGTGAAATCAGGATATAACCAATCGCGGTGAAGGTCCCAACGAATAAGCACTCGATGACCTGACCACTGATGTAACTAGAAATCGTATCGCCCATTTTTTGTAACAAGCCAATGACTTCTGGGCGCTGCTTCTTCGGTAAAAACCGACTGATGGCCGGAATGAACTTCTCGCTATCCTTCAACATGTAAAACAGCACGACGGGAATCGTGATGGCCATGATAGTCACACTGGTAATCGTTGAAATGACGGTGACGACACTGCTTGACAACGAGGACAGGAAGTTCTGCGCGTACTTGCTAATTTCGCCATTAAACTGCTTGGTATATGAGGTAATGTCGATTTTTTGCAAGACCGAACTGTTACTGATCATCTTAGTGGCGACTTTTTGCATCTCAGTCGCAATGCTTGGTAAGTTATAAATCAGTTGCGTAACCTGCGTCACCAGTCGTGGTAACAGGGAAACGGCACCCCAAGCTAGAATTCCGAATAATAGCACAAACACAATTGCCACGGCCCCGGTCCGTGAAATGTGAAACTTCTTATAATGGATCTTGGTCAGCAACTTGACCAACGGATTTAGCATGTAAAACAGAAATCCGGAAATCACGATTGGCATGAAGACGACACTCAAAAACGTGCCGATCGGTTGAAATAGAAAGCCAATATTGGTGCAGACCCAGATCAAGGTCGCAACGATTAAAATTTCGAGTGACCAGAATAATAAGGACGACTCCTTTAGGCGCTTAAACACTCGCGCTCCTCCCCTTCTTGGTGCAATTATTAATGCAGTATTAATGCGTCAATTATACCCTATTTTAGTTCCCAGTAATATGATTTCGAAATTTCTCACAAAATCTATTTAAAATTGATGAGAATAATGGTAATTTAATTAATGAACGACAAACTGTTAAAGGAGCGTTTAATTATGTCACGTAAAATCGCTATTATCGGGATGGGCCACGTTGGCTCCACCGCCGCACACTACATCGTCGCCAATGGCTTTGCTGACGACTTAGTTCTTATTGATACCAATACCAGCAAGGTTGAATCAGACGCCCTTGATTTCCAAAACGCCATGCCTAACTTGCCTTACCATACCAATATCATCGTCAACGATTACAGTAGCCTGGTCGACACCGACGTCATCATCTCTGCCATCGGTAACATCAAGCTACAGGACTCCCCAACCAACGACCGTTTTCTGGAATTGCCGTTCACGAGCACCCAGGTCAAGGATGTTGCGACAAAAATCAAGGCCAGTGGGTTCCACGGCATCATGGTCGTCATCACCAACCCCGTGGACGTGATTACGTCGATCTACCAAGCAGTGACCGGCTTGCCAAAGAACCACGTCATCGGAACGGGAACGTTGCTCGACTCCGCACGGATGAAACGCGCCGTGGGTCATGCGCTCAACTTAGATTCTCGTTCAGTTGATGGCTACAACCTCGGCGAACACGGCAATTCCCAATTCACTGCTTGGTCGACGGTCCGGGTCCTCGGTCACCCAATCACCGAATTAGCAGCTAAACGCGGCCTTGATTTGGATCAACTAGATGCTGAATCACGTGAAGGCGGCTTCAAGGTCTTCCATGGTAAGAAATACACCAGCTACGGCGTTGCCACGGCAGCGGTACGGTTAGCGAACACCGTCTTAAACGACGCCTTAACCGAACTCCCCGTTTCCAACTTCCGCGAAGAATACGGCGTCTACTTGTCATATCCAGCCGTGGTCGGCCGTGACGGCGTGGTCGAACAAGTCCAACTTGATTTGACAGACGAAGAACTGCAAAAACTTCAAGTCTCCGCCGATTACATCAAAACTAAATACGCTGAAAGTCAAGACAACTAGTTCGTTTGAGATTAGTTGTGGCTGACTGACTTGTAACCGGGCAACGCGCGTTTTGCGTTGGCCGGTTTTTGTGTGGGATGGTTTTTGTAACCATCAACGTTCATTTAAAGAACAATCGCGGATAACTGATTACGGTTAGGAAATATAACATCCCGACGAAAAGACGTGCAAATCAGGAATTCACGGCCTATATTAGTGGACAACTTTGACACATCTAATCGTAATCAGGAGGACTTCACTTTGACATTCAAGACGCGTATTGCCACAAGCACCATGCTCACGCTAATTAGCTTAAATTCAGTTGGTTTCACTAGTATCGCCAGTGCAAGAACTCGCCCGCTATATGGACAAATCCGTCGCCATCAGACGATCACGCTGTACCCGCAGCTTCCGACCAGTCGCCGGCAATTACGACGCGGCCACCACACCCACCTTACGAGCACCGTCACGTTTAAACTCGAACACCCCGTCGTTGGCTTTGGTGGCACTTATTTCCACATTGTCAGCGGGCATACCACAGGTTGGGTTCGTCGTCAGGTCGTGCGACCAGTTGTGACAGTTCGTATTCAGTCGAAGCTGTTTATTACCCGACAACGCGCCATTCATGGTTCGATTGTCCCACCAGTTGGCTCATTACTTTGGACCAATATTTCGGCAAAGAATCTCCGCTTGAGCACTTCTAAACGACTGACAGCCACACAATTAAGACGACTCCGATTACGAATCACCAGTCATATTTGGACCAACCATGGGCAATATTATCAACTCAGTGGTCGAGACGGATTCCGCGCCTGGACCCCGATTACGCCTGCTGGTTCGCTTACGACGCCGGCCGGTTCTAACCCGACCACGCTCACACCGCATGCTACAACTGGGATTTCAGCAGGTCAACACGTACCTACTAACGCGCATCTCACGACTCCAGTAGCACTCAGGCACACCATTCCTGCACCCGGTGTAAAGGTCACACCACATGCGCAGCCAACTAAGACCGCCGCACCTAGTCGCACGTCACAATCACAGACAAGCATCGCGTCACCTCGTTTGAATCACACTGCGGCACAACCTAACAGTCAACAAACGAACTCGCCATCCACTCAGGGGAGTCGGGTCACGACAGCGCCGACGAAGCACGCAACGACAGCGATTGTGCACACTAACCATCCAGTTGCCACACCAACCGGCGCGACTCAGACTAGTAATGCACCGGCAACCGGCCCACAAACAGTCCGTGTTCCAGCGGTTTCTCAGGCTAGCTCAGCTTTGCAGTCAACAGCAGCCGTTCCCATTGTGACGTCCATATCCCAGAAAAAGGTCGTGAAAGCTAGCAGTGCGGACAAGCCAGCTCAGTTGCCGAATCGCGAGCACGGTGCATCTGATAAAATTAGCGTCGTTCATCCGGTGCAGCAAGCTAGTTCATCGCCAGTCAAGCACGCTGTCGCTAGTCAGGCCGAACCGATAACGAGTGGCCGGCCAACGACGAGTCAAGTGGCGCTCACAAAAACGGGTCACGCCACTGCAAGCCCGTCAACGACCAGTGCTGCTAATGCCACTAGTCAAGCTACATTGACGAGTCAGAGCGGCACTGCCTCTCAAACGCAGCCAGCCACGAGTCAGTCAACGGCTAAATCGGCGATGAGTGCTACGTCCAGTCAGGTAGCTTCAAGCGTTTCCAGCCAGTCCCAACAGACTAGCCAGTCTAGTAGCGCCGCGTCCAAGTCTAGTACACCGGCATCCGCAGCCACCCCGGTATTGACACCCAAGTATACGGCCCAACAAGCCTTGCAGACCATCAACCAACTGATGACGGCCAACCATTTTATGGGCACGTTGCTACTGACGAACAACGGACCTGCTGGTGTGCACATTTTGCCATTCGGTTCAGCCAACCTGCCCCAACATATCGCCAATACCGCTGACGAGGCATATCCATTGGCATCACTGGAAAAATCAGTGACTGGTGCGATGATTCAACAGTTGATCGACGCTGGCAAACTAACGATGGACACGACGCTAGCCAAGTTTTACCCACAAGTGCCGTACGCACGATCCATCACGATTCGGCAACTACTTGACCATACATCCGGGATTGAGATGGGCGAACCGGTACCTAGTCAAGCGTTGACGAACGACCAACAAGCAATTGCCTTCACGTTGAGTCACTTGACTTCCACCAATCAGCATCACTGGTCTTATTCCAACGCCAACTTCACCCTGCTCGCCGGCATCATCGACCAGCTCACAGGCAAGTCCTATCGTGATAACTTACAAACAAGCATTGTCGCACCACTGGGATTGCAGCATACGTTCATCTACGACCAAGTCCCGGCAAATGCGGTTCATCCGCAACCGTACACGTACAGCAATGGCGTGACCATCGCCCGCACGATTTCGACCAATCTGCTTTCAAGCGAACTCGGCTGCGGTAATCTGTATGCTAGCGTTGGTGATTTTTACACTTTCATCAACAGCCTAGTCAACGGCCACGTAGTTACTCCGGCGGGCTTCCAAGAATTAGCTGATCATCTACAACCCGTCTATTCAGGTGGCATTTACTACCGGCCGGATGGCACCCTACGCATTGGCGGGGCTGACAATAGCCTGTACAGTCTATACATCGGGACCACGGACGGTAAGGTGGCGATGGTACTGTTCGCTAACCAGGCCAAATGGTCGACCATGAATACAATTGGGCTTCAAATCGAACAACAGTTGGCCCAAACAGCGACCCTGTAATCTGGCATCAGCGGGTAGCCGTATTTAAGCAGTCACATTGATTCTGCGATAGCTCAAGTGGTTATGTAAAACTCAATCATCGTGATCATCGAACTTAAGAACGTGCCCGCTTAGCGAATTACTGAAGCGTTACTCCAACCTCACCTCTGCCTATCCAGACCTTAGTTATAATCAGCACCACAACTTCAAATCACCAAACTGCCTTCGCACCAACGACAGATATGAACGCG
>NZ_JAGYGS010000023.1:0-46864 GCF_018991185.1 Lactiplantibacillus sp. 7.2.4 | reverse complement strand
AGGAAAGGGGTGCGGGCGACATGCAAAAGAAAGATGTAAAAAAAGCGCAACGCCTGTCAATTATTCCCGGGCTAGGTCAATTTTATAATGGTCAGACCATCAAAGGTGTCGGCTTCATCATTATCTTATTGGCGTTCGTTGCTGAATTCATCTTTGGCGGCTTTAGCGCGTTTGCTAACTTGGTGACTTTGGGTTCGGTCTCAATGGAAGACAACTCATTGTTCATGATGATTTATGGGACGTTGCAGATTCTGTTGACGATTGTCTTCATCGTGTTCTACATTGCGAACTTATATGATGCAAAACACGTGGCCCAATTAATCAACAATGGGAAAAAGGTTTCACACACATTCAAAGAATTAGGGGCTAGTCTTGTTGACGGTGGGTTCGCCTATCTGTTGACGACACCAGCGTACTTCCTAATGATTTTCACGATTGTGTTCCCAGTATTAGTAACCTTACTGATGGCATTCACGAACTATGATTTCGCGCATATTCCACCGGCCATGTTACTCGACTGGATCGGCTTCAAGAACTTCACATCAATGTTCTTCTTGAGTAGCTACCGTGCAACCTTTAACGCAGTCTTTGGCTGGACAGTTATTTGGACGGTCTGTGCAACCACGTTACAAATTATCATCGGAATTGCCACTGCGGTGATTGCTAATCAGAACTTCATTAAAGGAAAGCGCTTCTTCGGGGTTATTTTCTTACTCCCTTGGGCTATTCCGGCGTTTGTTTCAATTATGAGTTTTTCAAATATTTTCAACGATTCAGCCGGTGCGATTAACGTGCAAGTCATTGGCCTATGGAACACATTAGTCCCATTTGCCCATATTGCACCAATTCATTGGATGACCGATACATTCTGGACGAAAGTTGCCATTATTATGATTCAAGGTTGGCTTGGATTCCCATACATCTATGTGATGATTACGGGTATTTTACAAGCGATTCCAGAAGATTTATACGAAGCTGCGACCCTGGATGGGGCAACGGTGATGCAGAAGTTCAATAAAATCACGTTACCAACGATTTTTGCAATTGCTGCACCAATCTTCGTGACCCAATACACGTTTAACTTCAACAACTTCTCGATGATCTATCTGTTTAACCAAGGTGGTCCAGGCGATGTTGGGGCGAATGCCGGTGGGACTGATATCCTGATCTCATGGATTTACAAGTTAACGACCGGGACATCGCCACAGTACTCGTTAGCCGCAGCGGTTACACTGATTATTTCCGTCTTAGTCATTGGGATCTCATTGATTGTCTTCAAGAAGACCCACGCTTTTGAAATGGGGGACTAGTGTTATGGATAATGCACAAGCAGTGGCACCTAAAAATGCCAATTCAAAACAAAATAGCGCGCGTCGGCACCGTTTCTGGAAAGAGTTCTTTACGTATTTTTACATGGTCGTTCTTGGGATTATTATCATTTATCCCGTTCTGATTACGTTCATTACGGCGTTTAAGGATGCTAACGTGCAAGCCTTCGTCCTCGACTTCGGTGGTAAGTGGACGTTGGTTAACTTCAAAAACTTATTTACGCAGACGTTATACGGTAGCTGGTATCTGAACACGATGATTATTTCAGTCTCATGTATGGTGATCCAAGTCATCGTTGTTACGTTAGCTGGTTACGTTTACAGTCGGTATCGTTTTGCAGGTAAGAAGTTCAGTTTGACCTTCTTTATCGTAATTCAAATGGTCCCAACAATGGCTGCTTTGACTGCTTACTACGTCTTAGCTAACATGTTGAATGCTTTGGACCATTACTGGTTCTTAACTGCGATTTACATTGGTGGTGGGATTCCACAGAATACGTGGTTGATGAAAGGCTACTTCGACAATGTGCCATATGACTTGGATGAATCTGCCAAGCTAGATGGTGCCGGTAACTTTAAGATTTTCTGGTCGATTGTCTTACCACTGGTTAAACCAATGATCGCGGTCCAAGCGCTATGGGCATTTATGTCACCAGTTCAAGATTATCTGATGGCGAAGTTCTTATTGACGTCTGAATCGCATTATACGGTTGCCGTTGGGCTTCAAACATTTATTAACAACGCACAAAATCAACAAGTAGTCCTCTTCTCGGCAGGGGCAATCTTAGTGGCGTTACCAATTGCTGCCTTGTTCTTCTACCTACAACGGTTCTTCGTTTCTGGATTACTTGCTGGTGGGAGCAAAGGTTAAAACAAAATTTAGTAGGGGTGAAATTAGATGCAGAGTACGAAAAACAAACCAACCGCGTTTCCGGTCCGGTTTTTTGGCAGCCTCTTCTCACCTCGAAGAATGTTTGCCAACCGGGATCAATTTAACTGGTTACAGATTATCGTCTTATTTATCTTTCTGACTGCGGTGATGGTGATGCCGATTCCGTTTTATTACAATCATCAAACGAATTTCAACTTATCACCATTTCTGCCACATATCGATAAAATGATGGCGAGTGACCAGATGCAAACCGCATTGAAAGCCGCTGATTATCACAATCAGCAGTTCGACAATGTGCAGCATCAAGTGATTATTAAAACTAAGGATAATGTTGCTGGCTTTGACCTGACGACAGCCGATATGGCGGGGCGTAAAAACGTCATTAATCTGCACACGAGTACCTTTCAGGTGAAGTCAGTTGGCAGTACTTTCAAAGCAAAGTACGTTCCGGGACATGATTTGAGGACGAATGCGCACGCATTTCTGGTTAATTCCTGGTATCAGAGTAATAAGGTCATGATTGGGCTCTTTATGCTGATGGCGCTGGGGTTGATCATCGTTGGGGTCAACTTGATTCTTGTAAACGGAGCGGCCTTCTTCTTGTTCTTGTCACGGCATAATAAAATTACGCATATTTGCAACTTTCGCGAGGGGGTCAATTTAACCCTCATGATGATGGGAATCGGGAGTTTGTTAGCGATGGTGATTGGGCTCATCCACTTTGACGTCACTATCGAATTAACCGTTCAATCATTGAGCTTAGCGTTCGTTGTGCTATGGGTATACCTGAAAACGAAATTTAAAGATCCAGAAGTTGACCAAACCATGTTACTTTAGGCCAATTAGTAAGCATAGAAATGAGGAAGATTAATGGCACGCGATACGCAAACACAATTACGCAACGAAATGATTTACTCAGTCTTTGTCCGCAATTACTCTGAGGCTGGCAATTTTGCTGGCGTCACCGCTGACTTGCAACGAATTAAGGATCTGGGGACCGACATTTTATGGTTACTACCAATCAATCCGATTGGTGAAGTTAACCGTAAAGGGTCGTTGGGTTCACCCTATGCAATTAAGGACTATCGGAAAATCAACCCAGAATATGGGACCTTGGATGATTTTAAGGCACTGACGACTAAGGCGCATGAACTTGGCATGCGGGTGATGATGGATATTGTTTATAATCACACGTCACCAGATTCAGTCTTGGCCACTGAACATCCTGAATGGTTTTACCATGATGCGGAAGGTCAGCTAACGAACAAAGTTGGTGATTGGAGTGACGTCAAGGACTTGGATTACGGCCACCATGATTTGTGGCAGTATCAAATCGATACGTTGTTATATTGGCGTCAATTCGTAGATGGTTATCGCTGTGATGTCGCCCCATTAGTTCCCTTAGATTTCTGGCTAGAAGCACGTCAACAAGTCAATGCCAAGTACCCAGGAACCTTGTGGCTGGCGGAATCAGCCGGTAGTGGCTTTATTCAAGAACTCCGCTCACAGGGATACACTGGATTATCAGATAGCGAGCTATACCAAGCATTTGATATGACTTACGACTACGATGTCTTCAGTGATTTCAAGGATTACTGGCAAGGCCGGCGTACGGTCGACCAGTATGTTGACTTATTACAACGACAAGATGCGACTTTCCCAGGTAACTATGTCAAAATGCGGTTCTTGGAAAATCATGACAACGCCCGGATGATGAGCTTAATGCATAGCGAATCTGAAGCGGTGAATGCGCTGACTTGGATCTTTATGCAACGTGGTATTCCGTTAATTTATAACGGGCAAGAATTCAGCGCTGAACATCAGCCGTCATTATTTGACCGCGATGTCATGGTGAACGACCGTCATGGTGACTTAACAGCATTGATTCAAAAGCTGGTTGCGATTAAGCACGAACCGCTGATGCGGGCTGCTGATTATCAATTAGCGGTCGTTGAAGATGGCATTATCAAAGTTAGCTATCAAGCCGCTGGCGCTGCATTGACGGCTTGGATTCCACTGAAAGGTCAAGTAACAACGGTTAAGACGACGCTGCCTGATGATCATTATCAAAATATCTTGACGGATACGGCAGTCGAGGTCAATAATCATCAGCTTCAAGTTAATGGTCAACCAGTACTAATTAAATATACGAAAAATACGACTGCGACGAAGGTTGCGGATCAATCCAACTAATCGGTTATCGAAGGATGGCAATTGGTTGAAAAAGCAAGCGCTTGCGGGGCGCTGTGCAGTGGACGTTGTTTAGAAGTGAGAATACAAGGGAGTGGATTTCGATGGTTGAAATGAATCTCGATCACATTTACAAAAAATATGAAGGTAACGACAAGTACTCCGTTACCGACATGAATCTTGATATTAAAGATGGTGAGTTCATCTTCTTTATCGGGCCATCTGGTTGCGGTAAGTCGACGACATTACGGATGATTGCCGGCTTGGAAGATATTACTAAGGGCGATTTTAAGATGAATGGCCAAGTCATGAACGACGTGGAACCTAAGAACCGGGACATCGCGATGGTTTTCCAAACTTACGCGTTGTATCCAAACATGACGGTCTTTGACAACATGGCGTTTGGACTGAAAATTCGGAAGACTTATAGTAATACGGAAATTAAAAAACGGGTCGACAATGCCGCCGAACAATTAGGATTAACGGACTACTTACAACGTAAGCCTGCTAACCTTTCTGGTGGTCAACGGCAACGGGTTGCTTTAGGCCGGGCGATTGTGCGGGACGCGGGGACGTTCCTGCTAGATGAACCACTGTCTAACTTGGATGCCAAGTTGCGGGTTGATATGCGGACAACCATCGCTCAAATGCACCAGCGTTTGAAGACCAACATGATCTACGTCACCCATGATCAAATTGAAGCGATGACGATGGCTGACCGGATTGTGATTATGAATGACGGTAAAATCATGCAAGTCGGAACCCCACACGAACTCTACAATGAACCCGTCAACCAATTTGTGGCTGGCTTCATGGGGTCACCATCAATGAACTTCTTCAACGCAACGCTCCATGACGGCCGGGTCAGCGATGGCGAAGGCTTAGATGTTGCCGTACCAGAAGGACAACTGAAGATTCTCAAGGCACAAGGTTATGATCAAAAGAAGATGATTGTCGGGATTCGGCCAGAAGATATTCACGCTGAACAAATCACCTTGGAAGCAATGCCGAACTCAATCGTTAAGACGAAGGTCATGGTCTCTGAATTCTTGGGTGCTGAAAGTATGCTGTACTGCACGGCTGGTAAGTCTAAGTTTACCGCTCAAGTGGATGCACGTGATTATCATAATCCAGGCGAAAACGTTGAAGTGGCATTTGAAATGGCAAAGGCGCACTTCTTTGACCCAGAAACTAAAGATGTTATTCGGTAATTTCACATTACGGAGGAGCAATTACAATGAAACGCATTTTTGAAGTAGATCCGTGGCACGTTGTCAGCCATGAACTCGTTCCAGCGGATAAGCGACTACAAGAGAGTATGACGAGTATCGGTAATGGCTACATGGGCATGCGGGGCATGTTTGAAGAGCATTACTCGGGCGATACGCTAAAAGGAATTTACATTGGTGGGGTCTGGTATCCCGACAAGACGCGGGTCGGCTGGTGGAAGAATGGCTACCCGGATTACTTTGGTAAGGTGATCAATTCGGTCAACTTCATCAAGGTCAACGTGACGATTGATGGCGACCAAGTCGATTTGGCGAAGGACAATGTCAGTGATTTCACCTTGGACCTCGACATGTACACCGGAATTTTGCGGCGGTCATTTATCGTGACGAAGGGTGAAAAACGTGTTCAGTTCATGATTGACCGGTTCGTTAGTGTGGCACAAAAGGAATTATTCGATGTGCACTATAGCGTTCATAATTTGAGTAATGAACCGGTACAAGTCAGCTTTATGTCGCAGATCGATGCGGACGTCTTTAATGAAGATGCCAACTATGATGAACAGTTCTGGCAAGTGCTCGACAAGAGCCATGCGATCACGGGTGGCAGTATGTTTGCCGAAACCAAGCCGAATGACTTTGGCACGCCACGATTCACTCTTGGCATGCAGATGTTGCATGAAACGTCGTTGCGGGGAATCAACGCACCGGATGCTGAAAAAGCCGTCACGAACATTTTCCGTGGCGAATTAGCGCCGGATGAGACTAAGAATTTTGAAAAACGAGTCTTGGTCGTGACTTCGCGTGATTATGCCGACATGCCTGCGATGCGGACCGGACTAGCTGAGTTGAGTGAAACTGTCAGTTCGCAGTCATATGAAGACCTGCGTCAGGCGCACGTTGATGGCTGGGCACAACGTTGGCAATTGGCCGATGTGGTCATTGATGGTGACGATGCGGCGCAACAAGGGATTCGCTTTAACCTATTCCAGCTGTTCTCAACCTACTATGGCGAAGACAAACGCTTGAACTTAGGGCCTAAGGGCTTCACTGGTGAAAAATACGGTGGTGCCACATATTGGGACACCGAAGCGTTTGGCGTACCGTTCTACCTATCGTTGGCAAAACCAGAAGTGACCGAAAACCTCTTGGAATATCGGTATAATCAGCTGGCTGGTGCGTTCCACAATGCTAAAATGCAAGGCTTGGCGGGCGCACTCTATCCGATGGTGACCTTCAACGGGATCGAATGCCATAACGAATGGGAAATCACGTTTGAAGAAATTCACCGCAACGGCTCGATTGCCTATGCCATCTTTAACTACACGCGCTATACCGGCGATGAGACCTACTTGAAGACTAAAGGTATCGACGTTTTGACTGGAATTTCACGTTTCTGGGCGGACCGGGTTCACTTCTCGCAACGGAATCAGCAATACATGATTCACGGCGTCACCGGGCCAAACGAATACGAGAACAACGTCAATAACAACTGGTACACCAACTTCATGGCACGCTGGACGTTGGAATACACGTTGGCCAGCTTGAAGAAGGTCAGTGCTGATAAACGGGCGGAACTCAAGATTACTGATGATGAATTAGCCAAATGGCAGGACATTATCGATCGGATGTACTTCCCACATGATGACAAATTGGGCATCTTCGTTCAACAGGATGGCTTCCTAGATAAGGATGTTCAGCCCGTCTCAGCCATCCCAGCAGATCAGCGGCCCATTAATCAGCACTGGTCATGGGATCACATTCTCCGGTCGCCGTATATTAAGCAGGCGGATGTCTTACAAGGTATCTACTACTTCATGGATCGGTTCACACCGGAAGAGAAGAAACGTAACTTTGATTTCTATGAACCACTAACGGTCCACGAATCGAGCTTGTCACCAGCCGTTCACGCCATTTTAGCCGCTGATTTGCACTATGAAGATAAAGCGGTCGAAATGTACGAACGGACTGCCCGGCTTGACTTGGATAACTACAACAATGACACGGTCGATGGGCTACACATCACGTCCATGACTGGTTCATGGTTGGCAATCGTTCAAGGCTTCGCTGGCATGCGTGTGACTGACGATGCGTTAGCCTTCGCACCGTTTGTTCCAAAGGCTTGGACCCGTTATCAGTTCCACGTGAACTTCCGCGGTCGCTTGCTCAAAGTCGATGTTGACCAACAGGGGACGACCGTTGAATTAGTTAGCGGTAATCCATTGACCATCGAATTGAACGGCAAGACCGTCGAAGTCGCAAATACCGTCTCCACAAAATAATAACCTGCCTTGATTCACACCTGGCCGTAACTGGTGGGGATCAAGACTCAACCCTAGAATGATTCCAAGTTCATTCTAACCTAGTCCTAGAGGGCCCGTATCGTTTTGATGCGGGCTTTTTGGGCATCAGGAAACTTGTGCGAATGTGGCGGTTAGCGGTGAATCGTGATTTGCGGTGGTTGTGTGGTGAAACTAGTAACTGCCCACGATTGGCGGTGACCATGAGCAAGCGGCGATGCAAACTTGGAAAAGCGTGCGCGGTGTGCGAAAACGGCTCGTTTCAAGTGACCAAGTATGCGTGTCTCGCGATAAGCATGCAAAAAAAGTCGCTTCGAAATTCGAAGCGACTTCTTGCCGATACTTAAATCCGGCTATCTCTATCTGTGCTTTTCTGTCTGCTATTTTGCTGGTTGCTAGTGATTCACGATTAATCTGGCTGGATGGGAGCGCGCACGCCGATTCAGCACGGCTGATTGTGGCGCTGTTTATAGGCCATCTAATCGCTATTTAAGTGGGCTGTTCAAGCCGAGAACATCCATTTCATAGATACGGACGGCAGTATCGGCCACTTAGGTCGGTTTGTCGACCACGATGCGGACGTAACGGGCGGTCGTTGCGGCAAAGGTATTCAGGCTTGTGGCCTTCGTGTTGTCGTACGTGCGGGCAACATCCTTGAAGTGTTTACCATCTGTGCTGACTTGAATCGTCCACGCTTTGGTATTCATATCCGCGCTTTCGCCACCCGCCTTGGCGTGGGCGAGTTTGACCGCGCTAACGGTGGCTTGGTGGCCTAAATCGAGCGTTAACGTATGCGGGGCCTTACCAGTGGCACACCACTTGGTACTGAGTTTGCCATCAACGGCCATCTTTGGCGCTTCACTGCTATTGGTGTAACCCGAGGCACTCGTCTTCGCATTCTTCGATAGTACCGTCAGCGCACCTTTGGCCTTAGGCGTGATCGTAATCAATTTCTTCATCGTCACGGAACGCTGACCGTCCTTGTTTTTGGCGGTCAGAGTGACGTTATAGGTGCCAGCCTTAGCGTACGTGACCGTTGGGTTCTTAGCCGTACTGCTGGTTTGCTTGGCACCGGTGAACTGCCACTTAAAGCTAGTCGCGTTTTTGGATGACGTGTTCGTAAACTTGATGGTACTTCCGGGACTAGCTAAGGTCCGGTCGACGGTAAAGGCTGCTTTGGGCTTGCGGTTATCGGGCCATTTCAACGTAGTCACTTTGGAGGCCGGGCCACGTTGGTTCCAAATGTCGACTGGGACGACCATCAAATCAGTTTCATTTTGTTGCCCAGTCCGCTCGAGGGCGTTGAGGTAGAAATTAGTCGTATCGGTTGCGCCGAGAAATGAGCGTGAGCCATTCTGGTTCCGTTGGTAGATTTCATAGTGGTCCAAATGCTTAGTTGATGCGGCTTGCCAGCTCAAGTTCACGCCAGCGTACTTGCCTTCTTCATCAAAGACACGGTTGTCGATGGCGACGGACTTGACGGCCGTTGGACTGGCTTGCGGCTTGCCCGTGATTGCCAAACGGCCTAATTGTGCGCGATAACTGGTATCCGACTTGCTCGTTGTTAGGCTTAGACTGATTGATTTCACAGTTTTCTTAGCAAGCCCACTGACGTCGTAATCGATCGTTTGCCACTTAGAGCTGAGGGCCTGATCACCCTTGATCGTCTTCTTGCGGCCATCTTTTAACGTGACCACTAAATCTAACTGGGTCTCATCCGTGGCTTTCGCAGCGACCTTGACCTGGGTGTTGGCAGTAAACGGAATATCGGTCGTATAGAGCTTGATGGTGCTGGCCTTGTTCTTGCGCATCTGACCGGACAGCTGAATATCGTTGCCACCGTCATAGGCGTCGGTGTAATCGAATGCCGCTTTTAAGTCGTTACCAGAGGGATTGTCGATCATCCAGCGGTAAGTCGGGTTGATGGCCTGCAACGATCGGTTGTTCCAATCGCGAAGTGAGACCTTGCGTCCCTTGATAAAGTAGTTATAGCCATTTTCTAAGCTGAAGTTGGTGACGAATGGTTGTTTCGTAATGGCACTTTTCTCCACGGCATAGGTGGAAACACCGGGCCACTGACTCGACGTCTTGGACGGAACGCTACGTGACGGATCGCTATGACTGTTCACCCATAGCGTTTCTTCCTTAGATTGGAATTCATCGGGCGTTTCAGATGACGTATAGGTCCAATTCGGGGCGTAAAGGCCTAGCGACGTGTAAGGAACGTTGTGCTGGTTGGCAAACAGATCCCAGCGGACGGGTGTCGAAGTACCATCCGCCTGAACGTCGATGCCGGCGAATAGGTTATAAGGGTTGAGCCCTAGCTTTTCAGCCCGGTCCCGCGACTTTTTGAGCAAGTCCTGGCTCGCTAACCGTTTCTTCGTCCACCAGAAGTTCAGGAACATTGAATCCGCGACTGGCTTCATGTTAGCGTCGACCAGGTAGGACTGGTTTTCCTTAGTGAGCGCATTTTGCCAATCCATCTTACCGTCCTTGGTCATCGAATCGTACCACATCAGGTCCAACTTGCTGCCGGCTTTTTGCTTGTATTCCTTGATCAATTGTTGCATGAGCTGTGCGTGCTTTTTGGTTAGCCCGCTCTTCGTCGTGGACTGATTGTTCTTACCACTAGCGGCGGAGTCAAAGCTCTTCACTTCGGGGTCGGTTTCTTGATTGATGAACCAGCCATCAAACCCATAGGCTTTAGCGACCGCTACCAATTTATCAGCCATTGGAAAATGACCGTCCTTATCTTGCTTCAGGAAGTCATTGAGCCATTTGAGCTTACCGCCACTAACGACCTGCGGAAAGAAAACGGTTCCAAGAACGGGCACACCATTTTTATGAGCGGCGTCAATGACATCGGCCGTGGGTGGCACGATCAAGCCTTCACCCGCTGAGCCACCCCAGTAGACGAGTTGATCAATATATTGCCAATTTGAGAAGACGTTGGCGTCAAACGTGTTGATGCCGCGGGGCGCATTCCCACTGGTCGACGCGTTCATAATCGATAATGCGACGACTTTCATTTTAGGGTCCTGGGTTTTGTTGACGGTCGGGAGCTGCCACTTGTCGATGCGCTTGGCCAGTGGTACGGTCGCAACATTGTATTTGGCCTGCTTGTCCTTACTGAATTGCCACTTTAGCAGCTGATTAGGAAACCAGTACGGCGCTTCTGGTTGGTTATCCATTCCTTTATCCAGACTGGCTTCAGCGGTCTGTTTGTAGCTGACTTTGCCACTAGATTGCTGGCTTGAACATGCGGACAAGCTGAGCGCGGCTATCAGTAGGGCAAACGTACTCGCGATTTGGCGTTGCCGTCTTTTTCTCATGATACTGTTCCTCCCTTGATCAAATCTGAGTCACCTGACGAAGACGACCATGGCCATGTGGACTGACGATTGAAAGTCACCAGATAATGGCGATAAACGGTAATAAATTAGCGGTTCTGTGGTAATTGCCAATCGTCTAATGGAGACTAATCGTGTTCGGTAAAGTCCGGCCACACGACCAGGGTCATCTATACATTACTGGTATGTATGATATATAATTTTTTCAGTAAAGGGTATCGACAAATTAAAGGAATTAAGGGACAAAATAAACTAATTGATGACTGAAACAACGCCAATTTAGACGGTTTATCTGAATTTACGCTCACAACCTGGTGTGATTAGGGCGGGGCTGAATCATGAAAAGATGTATGAAAACGTTATCGATTTTGCTTTTTTTGGATTGATTGAAGTCGTGTAGTATAATGACCTACCAGGAAGGTGATTAGTTATTAAATATAAAGTTGATAATGGTGAGTACCCGACTGGTAAGGACGCTGTCGATCCCAAGCGGGTCAAATATCTGAAGTTAATTAGTAAGTTAGCAACCTTTACTTGTATTGCGATGTACGTGTCGTATATTCCGCAAATCATTGATAATTTTACTGGTAATCCGGTGTCGCCGCTCCAACCCCTTGTCGCAATGATCAACGGGATATTATGGACGGGGTATGGCTGGTTCAAGACGTATAAAGACTGGCCAGTCATTATCTCGAATGTCCCTGGGGTTATCTTTGGTTTCATCACCGTTTTAACCGTATATGTTCATTAACCATAACCGAAAATAGATAATAACAATCAGCCGACAGATTTTTTGTCAGTTGTATAGCTAATAAATTCCGCCACTTTGTGCTAACATTGATCACAAAATGGCGGAATTTATTATGAATCGGGATTCAAACGTGCTGTTCTTAAACTCAAAAACGGCCAGATGAAGACCGCTGGAAACAAGGCGAGTTAGCGTAAAACGGCTGTTTTGTGTACGTCCTAATCCGGCTTACATCCAGCTCAATATCTTTTAATTATCGTTAATGCTAAATAATAATCAGTGCAACGCGACTTGTCACGAAATATAGGAGGGGTAATCATGGCGATAATTTCAGTACGCGTGAGTGACGCCGAAAAGGAATGGCTCCAACAAATGGCGATCTTTCATGGAATCAGTCTATCGGACTTGATCAAGCAATATTCAATGGATCAGTTAGAAGATGAGTACGACGCACGCGTCCTTGATCAAGCCTATCAAGCGTGGCTTAAGGATGACAAGCAAACCGTGTCCATGCAGGACGTGCTAGCCGACTTTGATAAACCGGCTGAAGACGAGTAGACGGGACAGATTAGCTTTTACAATCGCATTTAAGGTTCAACAAAAGTCGCTGCGGTTATAACTGGCAACTGCATTTAAGGCTCAACAAAATAGGACCCGAAATCAATCCACAATGATTGATTTCGGGTCCTATTAGTCATTTAGAAACACATTCGCAATGAGTCACTCAATCAACAGCGACGGATTTTGATCTTTAGCTTAATGCTGGTCTAATGCGACTTGAGCTAATAACAAGCCACCGGCAATACCAGAGTTGTTTCCAAGTCCGGCGGGAACGATGTAGTCATCGAGTGCCGGCACTTCTTCATAGCCGTTTAGATAAGCCGCGAATTTTTCGCGAATCATTGGGAAGAGTTGCCGTTGATTCATGACACCACCATTTAAGATGATTTTGTCTGGTGCAAACGCAACGGTCAGATTGACGCAAGCCTGCGCGATATAGTCCGCAATGATTGGCCAGACTGGATCATCGACTGGAATATCCTTACCAGCCATCCCGGTCCGTTTACCAACAGCGGGGCCGGCAGCTAGGCCTTCTAGACAGATGTCGTGGTATGGGCAACTTGATTTGAAATCGTCGCCAGGGAGCCGATTGAGCCGCATGTGGCCGAGCTCAGTGTGGGTCCGGCCGTTGAAAATTTGATTATGGCTAATAACACCCGCGCCAACGCCGGTCCCAATCGTCATGTAAATACTGTTCGGGACGTCCTTGGCAATCCCAATCATCGCCTCACCATAGGCGGCTTCGTTGACATCGGTCGTCCAGTAGAATGGAATGTCAAACTGCTGCTTCAAATGGCCGAGAAAGTCGTAGTCGCCCCAGCCAGGCTTAGGCGTGGTCGTAATGTAGCCGTATTTTGGATCTTCCGGATTAACGCCGATTGGCCCGAATGACCCGATCCCAATGGCCGCGACCGGATGGCCTGTAAAATAATCATCGACTGCCGCCATGGTTTCCGCTGGGGTGGTCGTCGGGATTGAAATCCGGTCACTAACTTGTCCTTGTTCATCGCCAATCGCACAAACAAATTTTGTGCCACCAGCTTCAATTGCACCTAAAAGCATCGTGTGCCTCCTGTGGATAAAAATATAGTTTTATTAATAAATAGTATACGCTTATTTAATAGCTTTGTTAACGATTACATTAATATTAGCACGCGTCTAGCTCACAGTTGAAATCCGGGCATCGAACTGGTGCTTATAAATTAACCGCGGCAGTCGCATCCGCTGCCGGTTCCGTCAATGCAATCAGTTGCTCGCCGGCCTGAACATCGGTGGCATTTAAACGCTCAACGTTAGCGTAACTAGCGGTATTAGTGACCACGACCATGACGGTTGGATCATAGTTAGCGGCTTTCAAGGCGGCCACGTCAAAGGTACCGAGTAAGTCACCTTGATGAACGGTATCGCCCTTTTGAACGTTGGCTGTAAAATGTTCGCCCTTCAAGTTGACCGTATCCAATCCTAAATGAATCAGGATTTCCGCACCGGCAGTCGTTTTGATGCCGTATGCGTGATGGCTATCGTAAGTCACCGTGATGGTACCGTCAGCTGGCGCTAGAACCTGATCAGCGCTTGGGACGATTGCGGCACCACTACCCATGATTTCAGCGGAAAATACTTGGTCATTGACTTGGCTCAAAGGTTCACTGGTCCCAGTGACGGGAGCGACGAGGATTTCGTCATTGACGTTGATCGGTGCCTTGGGTGTTTCAGGTTGTTGAACTTGATCGCGGTCATCGCCGAGGGTTCGTTTTGCATAAATAAAGGTCGGAATAAAGGCGACGACGAACGAAATAACAGCACTAAGCGCGAAGGCTGGAATCGACTTTGAAGCAATTGAGATGAACCCGATGACTGATGCGGGTCCCATCGCTACTGATAGGACATGGAATAGCCCTAAGAAGGCGGAAGCAATTCCAGACGCAATCGCCGCAAAGACGAATGGATATTTCATCTTCAAGTTGACCCCGAAGATGGCTGGTTCCGTAATTCCGAGTAACGCTGAGACCCCAGCTGAAGAAGTCAGGGCTTTTTGTTTTTGACTTTTAGTGGCAAAGAAAATAGCTAAAGTGGCAGCACCTTGCCCGATGTTGGCCATCGAAGCGACTGGGAAGATAAATGAACCACCAGTCTTGGCGACGTTGGCTAATAATTGCGTTTCGATTGCTGGGAAAGTTTGGTGGAGCCCGGTAATCACAATGGCAGAATAGAGTAAGCCAAAGATGCCCATCCCAATCCAGCCGGTGCTGTTATATAGCCCAACCAAGCCGTTGGTCAACGCGTCACTGACCGTCCGTAAGACTGGTCCAACAATGGTAAAGGTCAGAAATCCGGTAATCACAATTGAAAACATTGGGGTGAAGGTGAAGTCAAAGGCCCCTTTAATGTGTTTATGGAAGAATTTCTCAAGGGTAGCTAAAATGAAGGCAACCCCTAAGACTGGTAGTACCTGACCTTGATAACCGGCTTGGGCAACGTTGAGACCAAAGACGTTCCAGTAAGTCATCTTACCGGCCGCCACGGTGGCCGCGACCGCGTTACCATTAACAAGTGATGGTAAGACCATGATCATCCCCATCGTCGCACCGAGGAAAGGATTACCACCGAAGCGCTTGGTTGCTGAGAAACCGAGCAGAATCGGTAAGAAGGTAAATGGGGCACTAGCCATCGCATTGATCATTTCAGCGATGCCTTTCAACCCTGGATAGACTTCAACTACGGATTTGGCCATGAAAAGATGTTCGGCGGTCAGCACGTTGTTGAGCGCCATTAAAAGCCCACCGGCAACTAATGCGGGCACGATTGGAATGAAAATATCTGATAAGACTTTTAGAAAGTCCATCAGTGGATTGCGTTTTTTACCAGCGGCCGCGACTGCCTTAATATCATCAGGAGTCGCTTCCTTGAGGCCAGTCTTGGCAATGAGGGCATCGTAGACTTTGTCGACATCGCCGGGGCCAATAATGATTTGGTATTGGCCGTTGGTTTCGAAGGTCCCCTTGACGTCAGCATCGTTGTCTAGGGCAGTCTGATCGATTTTAGATTCATCCTTGATGACTAAACGGAGGCGCGTCGCACAATGGGCGGCCGCCTGAATATTGGTCTTGCCGATGGCCTTGAGGACGCGATCTGCAACTTCTTGATGATTCATGGTGGTTCACTCCCTGGTATCGAAATTTTGAATTTAAGTTAGTTTTGCAAGCGCTTTACAAACCCAATCATAACAAGTTCTAGTTTTATGTCAAGCGTTTGATATAAAATAATTCGGCTTTTAAATCACGTTATAAGTGTCCAATGTGAAAACTAATCACAAAAAATGTCATACGTTTGACATAACAATGTAAGCGGTTTTATAATGGAGCCACTTAATTCAAACGATAAAAGGAGCTCAATCGGCATGCAATGGAATCGTAAAATGCGTTATACCCCCTATAATCAGTGGCCAGCGACTAAATTACCGCAACTGGCGGCCCAAGCTCGGCAATCCAAGTGGCGGATGCAGCACCACATTCAACCCGCATCCGGTCTGTTAAATGATCCCAATGGCTTTTCATATTTTAATGGGCAGTGGCACTTGTTCTATCAAAGTTTCCCATTCGGGCCCGTCCATGGCTTGAAATCTTGGCAGCACGTGACTTCCGACAACTTAGTCGACTGGCACGACGAAGGACTGGCGATTGCGCCAGATACGCCGTATGACTCGCACGGGGCCTATACGGGGACGGCGCTGCCCGTTGGTGATCGCTTATTCATTATGTATACCGGCAATGTCCGCACCGCTGACTGGCAACGTGAAGCGTACCAGATTGGCGCGTGGATGACGGCGGATAACCAAATCCATAAATTAGACCAACCGCTGATTTCCCACGCGCCAGCGGGGTACACGAGCTCATTTCGAGACCCCGACCTCGTCAAGACTGACCACGGTTACTACGCATTAATTGGCGCGCAAACAACGGATGAGCAGGGCGCACTCTTAGTTTATTATTCAGAAGACCTTTCGAAATGGGACTGTCGTGGCGCAGTCAACGTCCCTGAAGCCGCGCGTGGGTACATGATCGAATGTCCGAACATCGTGTGGATCGATCAACACCCCGTCCTACTATTCTGCCCACAAGGCTTGTCGCAGCAGACGCTGGCTTATCAGAATATTTATCCAAACACGTCTCTAGTTGCTGAAGAATTTGATTTAGACCAGGCCAAATTGACTGGTGCGAAAGCCTTACATCAGTTAGATGAAGGGTTTGATGTCTACGCAACGCAGGCCATCAACGCACCAGATGGGCGGGCCTTAGCCGTGAGCTGGATTGGGCTACCAGAAGTCGCCTACCCAACTGACCAGGAGAACTGGGCGCACTGCTTGAGCTTCGTGAAAGAATTGACCTTGAAAAACGACCACCTCTACCAGAATCCAGTGGCGGAAGTCGATCAATTACGCACGACAGACCAACCACTGACA
This sequence comes from Lactiplantibacillus sp. 7.2.4, assembly GCF_018991185.1. NCBI lineage: Bacteria > Bacillati > Bacillota > Bacilli > Lactobacillales > Lactobacillaceae > Lactiplantibacillus > Lactiplantibacillus sp. 7.2.4. The sequence goes on along the minus strand of NZ_JAGYGS010000023.1, from coordinate 29,810 downwards.
CTGGACCCTCAACATACAGCGACAGTTGCTGACTTGGACGGTAGCTTTGAGCTCCTGATGACGGTTGCGGCTGACGAAACGAGTACGGTGCGCGTGGCGGATACCCATAATCGGGGTGCGCTAATCGTCACGGTTGATGCCCGAGCAGGCCAAGTCGTCATTGACCGCAGTCAGACTGGACACCCGTTTGCAAAAGACTACGGTCAGACTCGGACTGCTCAAGTAAAGCCGCACACGGCAATCAACATTCGGCTCATGATAGATGTATCGGTCTTTGAATGCTATATTGATAGTGGTTATTCTGTGATGACCGGACGCTTTTTCTTAGCGGACACACCAACGCAACTGAACGTAGAAGCAAGTTCGTCAGCGGCGGTCACTGGTAAAGTCTGGAAATGGCGCCAATCAGAGCATATTGGAGCGAATGAATATGAAGCCAAAATTAAATGATGTGGCTAAGCTGGCCGGCGTCTCACCGACCACGGTGTCACGCGTAATCAACAATCACGGCTATTTAAGTGAACAAACGAAAGAAAAAGTCTTTGCAGCGATGCGCGAGTTACATTACCAACCAAACAACATGGCGCGGTCGTTGCAGGGGAAGAACACGCAATTGATCGGCGTGATATTCTCAGATATCAGCAATCCGTTTTTTGGCGAGCTCGTGTCGCGGATTGAAAAAATCCTGTTTGCGAAGAACTATAAGGTGATTTTATGCAATAGTGCGGATGACCCGCAAAAGGAACGCGACTACCTGCAAATGCTGATGGCCAATCAGGTGGACGGCATCATTGCCGGGGCCCATAACTTAGGCATCGAAGAATATCAACAGTACGGGCTGCCAATTATTTCATTTGACCGCTACCTATCCGACAACATTCCCATCGTGAGCTCGGATAATTACCATGGCGGCTGGCTGGCTGCCCAAACGCTACGTCAGGCTGGTGCGGAAAACATCGCGATTTTTACCGGTAAATCCTACGCGGGTTCGCCGACGAATGGCCGCCGGGAAGGCTATGAAGCGTATTTAGCGTCGGAACAATTGACGCCACATGTACACGAATTACCGTTTGAATTATCACCAGCCTTAAAAATGATGGAAATCAAAACGATCATGTCCCAGCAAAACTACGACGGTATCTTCTGTAGTGATGATTTGACCGCCTTATTGACGATCAACGTCGCCCACCAACTCTCGATTCGGGTGCCAGAAGACTTGCGTGTCGTCGGCTACGATGGCACCGCCTTGATGCGCAACTATCACCCAGAATTGACGACCATCGAACAACCGCTGACGGATATCAGCACGCTGCTCGTATCCTTGTTATTACAGCGAATCGCGGATGCTGATTGTCAGTTGGAATCAAAATACACGTTACCGGTCAAGTTGAGTAAGGGCATTACCGCGTAACGAAGGAGTTATGAGTAACATGGCAGCAACAATTAAATGGTGGCAACAAGCCGTTGTCTATCAAGTCTATCCACGGAGCTTTCAAGATACCAATCATGATGGCATCGGCGATTTAAAAGGGATTACGGCGCACCTTGATTATCTACAGCAATTAGGGGTCGACGTCATTTGGTTGAATCCGATTTACCGCTCGCCCAATGATGATAATGGTTATGATATTAGTGACTATCAACAAATCGCCGCGGAATTCGGGACAATGGCGGACTTTGACGACTTATTAACGGCGGCGCATGACCACGGGATAAAAGTGATTATGGACCTTGTCGTGAACCATACTTCGGATGAACACCCTTGGTTCCAGCAAAGTCGCCAGAGTCGTGACAATCAGTACCGTGATTTTTACTTTTGGCGTTCCGGTAAGGGAGCTGACCAACCGAATAACTGGGAGTCGGCATTTGGCGGTTCAGCGTGGACCTATGATGAGCAGACGCAGCAGTATTATCTGCACACATTTTCAACCAAACAGCCGGATTTGAACTGGGAAAATCCGGCGCTACGAACGGCAATCTATCAGATGATGACGTGGTGGCTGGAAAAAGGCGTGGATGGGTTTCGAATGGACGTCATCAACCAGATCTCTAAATTACCAGGCCTCCCAGATGGCCCCCTCAAGCCACATAGTCAATACGGCGACGCGCGAGTGACCAATGGCCCGCATGTGCATGAATTCTTACAAGAGATGAATCGACGCGTCTTGTCGCGCTTCGATATTATGACGGTCGGCGAGACTCATGATGTGACGCCGGCTGATGCCCGTAAATACGCCGGTAATGACCGCCATGAACTCGATATGGTCTTTGAATTTCAACATTTACGACTTGATAATAGCCAACACGGATTTGGTAAATGGAGTACCCGCAAGACGCCGCTGGTTGCGCTGAAACAAGTGATCAACGACTGGCAGACGGGGCTGGCTGGACAGGCTTGGAATAGTCTTTTCTGGAATAATCATGATACGCCACGCGCCGTGTCCCGCTTTGGTGATGACCGGCCGATGTATCGGGTGCGCTCAGCTAAAATGCTCGCGACTTGCCTGCACTTGCTGCAAGGGACCCCGTATATTTATCAAGGCGAGGAACTTGGGATGACGGATGCCCATTTTACAGACTTAGATAGCTATCGTGATATTGAAACGTTGAACGCCTATCGCGACTTAGTGACTGACCGGCATTTGCTGACGCATGCTGATATGATGGCCCGGCTTGCGGCGAGTTCTCGTGATAATTCACGGACACCAATGCAGTGGAATGCGACTGAAAATGCCGGTTTTAGCGATGCGCAACCGTGGATCAAAGTGAACCCGAACTACCAACAGATCAACGCTGAAGCTGCCTTAGCTGACCCTGATTCAGTGTGGTATTACTACCAGCAACTGATAAAATTACGGCACCACTATCCAATCGTCACGCTAGGTACGTTCAAACTATTACTGGCGGATGATTCGCAGGTGTTTATGTACGAGCGGCACTGGCAGGACCAGACTTGGCTGATTGCCTGCAACTTCACGTCTGAAACGATTTCACGACCACTCCATCAATATTTGACGGCCGATGCCAAGTGCTTGCTGAGTAACTACGACGACCACCAAACCGACACATTACGCCCGTATGAAGCCTGGGTGTACCAGCTCGCTTAGTGATAGGCGCTTAAGTTCAAAAGCAGCCAGCTGAGGATCGCTGGAAATAAGGCGAGTTGGCGTATTCTTGTTCAGTAGCCGGTGCGCGCCTTAGTCCGACTTCCAGGGCCGGCTGACAATTGCTGGAACGTAAGCCGACGTCGATTTGAACTCACGCAGAAAGTCACTGCGCAATTTCAAATACGAGTCTTATTCTAAGCCGGAAGCAACCCACTTCCAGCTAAGAATAATTTGGCTACTGAGCATTGTCAGCCGGCCCCTACAGTCGGGAAGCCACTCGAATAGCAGATGAACGGTCACCTATCTGGGTACAATTGACCACTGAAATATTAGGTGGCTGGCCCTTTTAGCAAACTTTGAATTAGCATTTGCATACTGACAGTTAGACAATAGTATTATTATTGTCTTAAAACTCAAGACCATGTCGCAACTGGCCACGAAGACTTCTGACAACATTCGGTGATACCGAACTTCATGGATTGAAATACGTGTAAGCCAGCTGAGTACTCATTAGAAGATAGTCTTATAGATGAATATTTATTATGAATCAACGACCTATTTATCTAAAGTTAAGCCCGCACATGTCTACCTTTCGGATAACATCCCCAGCTGGAAGGCGTTTCTGACAATGCTCAGCGATGAAATTCCACTTAGCAAGCGTTTTTGGCTTGGTTAGTGGAAGACCAGCATTTAAGACGTGGGTTTCGGCTTAAATCTGTGTCCATCGCGTTCCAGCGTTGTCAGAAATGCCTGTAAGCCGGAATAGGACGCAGCTACAACAGAAAGTTTACGGTAACTTGCATTGTTTCCAGCGGGTCTTAGCTGGCAGCACTTGAACTTAACATGATTGACTTTAAGCGATAACCAGCACAACGCGTACGAATATAACCACACACCAATAAAGCGACCTTCAAGAATCTTGAAGGTCGCTTTATTTAACGAACAATGACGATTTGGCCGATGTGTGGTTCATCTAGTTGCTGGTGGCCTTGAATAAAGCCGTTTAGGTCAAAGGGCAGTTCGGCCGCAATCGTGGTGATGAGTTGGTGAGTTGCTAATAATTTAAATAATAACTGTAATGTCGCCTGGTCCGAAATGACTTCGGTCGGTTGAATCGCTTGGAACCGAATTGACTTACTGGTGGCAGGAAGGCGATGGGCGAAGGAGGCAATTGTGGCGTCAAACTTCGCCATTGCCAAATCGTCCTTGCCACCGACACCGTCTAAAGCGACGTTGATGATGACATCGCCGCGGTCGGCTAACACGTGGACTGGATTTTGTTGCTGGTAGTCCACAAATTGGTCGATGCCCAGTGAAGTGATCAGATCCGCGTAGCGCCCACTCGCCACGGCAATTACGTGCGCACCGAGGCGTTTTGCTAGTTGAACGACTAGCAAGCCCACGGGACTGCCAGCGCCTTTGACGATCACCGTCTGGTCAGCTTGTACGTCTGCAAAATAACGCACCGTTTTGTAAGCGATGATGCCAGGTGTGATCAGGCTTACCGCACTGGCGGGTGTGAGGTCGTCAGGAACCGTCACGGCCAGGTCGCTATCGACACAGACCTGTTCGGCGTAAGTTTCAGTGGTGTGCGCTGCGACTAAGGTGCCAATCTTAAAATCAGTGACTGCCGCTCCGACTTGAATCACGCGTCCGACCACATCATGTCCCGGAATGTGTGGCAGGTCCACGTTGGCCTTGGTACCCAGACGCTCCAAGCGGTCTTCGTCTGTTAAATTAACTGCCGCCGTTTCAATTAAGATTTGATTATCAGTCAGGTGTAGTGCTGGCTGGACAAGCGTCTCAAATACGGCGGGTCCCCCAAATTTTTGATAACCGTATGCAAGCATGATAATCCCCCTCCTATCATGGCTGAACCAGCATTTAGACTCGCAAAACCACCGAAGATACCGGCGTTTACCAACCAAATGCGTGGGTTCAGACATTGGTCCAAAAGTATGCTCTTGCCTCATTGTAGCGGGCGAACAGGGGAAATCACAAGTCGAAACAATTATATTCCGGTCTTCGTTCGGTTACCGACTGAATTAAGCGGTCGGTTTGACTGGCTGGCGCTTGAGGCCCCAACCGGTAAAACCACTGATGATGGAGAAGACTGGCGATAGCAAGCTGAAGAAGCAGAATGGCAAGTAAGCCAGTGTTGAAACACCCAAGGTATTCGCGGCAAACGCCCCCGCAACACCCCATGGAATCAAGTAGTTAATGACCGTTCCACCATCTTCGAGCACCCGGCTGAGTGCCAAGTTGGCGAGTCCGCGCTGATTGAAGGCGAGTTTGAAGGCTTTACCAGGCAAAATTACGGATAGGTATTGTTCACCAACAAAGATGTTGACGCCAATTCCGGCTAAAATCGCCGCAGTGACGGTGGCGCCAGTCCCTTTGAGCCGCTTGGTCAATGGCACCATCGCGGTTTGGATCAAGTTGAATTTCATCAACAGGCCACCGAGCGATAAGGTCAGTAAAATCAGTGAGACCGTGCTCATCATCGCGCTAATGCCACCCCGAGAGAGCAGGGCGTCGACGCTGGCATTGCCAGTTTTTGCGACAAAACCAGATTCAATCATCGTTGCGATTTTAGCGATGGCGATGTGTGGTTGCTGGATAAAAATCATCACGATGGCGAGCCCGATGTTCATCAATAACGTCGCAATCGCTGGAATTTTGAGGAGCGCACAGGCGAACATCACCGCTAGCGGCAGTGCGGCCCACCATGTGATGGAAAAATTACTGTTGAGCACGGTCAGGGTCGTTTGAATTTTACCTAAGTGACTTTGGGTCGCTGCGCCCGTGCCGAGAATCGTGTACAGGACTAATGAGACGACGAACGCCGGAATCGTTGACCACATTAAGTTACGGATGTGATCGAACAAATCACTTTCAGCGATCGCTGACGCCAGGTTCGTTGAGTCTGACAGCGGCGAAGCTTTATCGCCAAAAATGGCGCCGGAAATAATTGCGCCGGCAATCAAAGCCGGGTTGATGCCCATGGTCGTCCCGATACCGAAGAGGGCGATCCCAATCGTTGAAATAATCGTGAACGCACTCCCAATCGACGTTCCGATGATGGCGCAGACTAGGAAGACGGACGGCACGAACCACTGTGCGGAAATCAAATGAAAGCCGAAGACCATCATTGACGGAATAATGCCGGCTGCGATCCACACACTGATCAGCGCACCAATCAGCAGGAAGATGAAAATCGGAATGATCCCAGTTTTGATCCCATCAATGATGCCGCCGTGAATATCATCCCAAGCGGCGCCACGAATGCGGGCCCACAAAATAATGAGGGCAATCACCAGGATGACGGGTGTTTGTGGCGATAGGCCGAACTTAATCACACCAAGTCCCATAATCGCTAACATAATCAACAAAACGCATAAGGCTTCTGGTAATTTGACCGGTCGCCATTTTTCTGAATGAGGCATAATCGATAACTCCTTTTGAAGGTCGCCCAGCGTCATCAAGCAAGGTGGTCACCAGCTGCTTGAATGACGGTACGCGCCAATAATAATCATAATGAATGCAAAAAATCGTCCCCGTTGCACAATAATGCAACAGGGACGATTGATTAGACCGTGGTACCACCCAGCTTGAGCCACAATATGACTCCACTCACTAGCAGTTAACGGCTCTAGTTGTTATCCGCCGGGCGTACCCGGACCTCTCCTACCGTATTTCATCGAGATTAACCTGATCGGTTCGCAGCACCCACCGACTTCCTGACGCACAGTTAATTCGCTACTTGAAAGTAAGATTATCGTTCGTTATTTGAATACTGATGATAGTAGCATGTGCGCCCGAGTTCGTCAACTGACGTGAACGGCAGTTGGCATAAAAAACTCGGACAAATTCCGTTTGCCCGCTACGATAAGTGAGGTTGGAATGGTAGAATAGATAGTGTTGTAAGCGGTCTCTAACAAGAGACGGCGCTAGTTATTTTTAAAGATAAAAAAGTTTTTAGGGGGATATCAATATGGCTAATCAATGGTGGCAATCAGCCGTCGTGTATCAAGTCTATCCACGCTCGTTTCAAGATTCGAATGGTGATGGGATTGGGGATCTACCCGGAATCACCCAACGCTTAGATTATATTAAACACTTGGGTGCCGATGTCATCTGGCTCAATCCAATCTACCGGTCACCCGGAGTCGATAACGGTTATGATATCAGTGATTATTACGATATTAATCCGGAATTTGGGACGATGGCCGATTTTGACCAGCTGCTCGCAACCGCCCACGCGAAGGGCTTGAAAATCATGATGGACATCGTCGTGAACCACTCATCCAACCAAAATAAATGGTTTACGGAGAGTGCCAAGAGCAAGGATAATCCATATTCTGATTATTATATTTGGCGTGACCCAGTCGACGGACATGCGCCCAATAACTGGGGTGGCTTCTTCGGCGGCTCAGTCTGGGAATACGTCGAGAGTCGGCAACAGTATTATTTGCATTCATTTGCCGTCGAACAACCGGATTTGAATTGGGATAATCCCAAGTTGCGGCAAGCGGTCTATGACATGATGAACTTCTGGGTCGATAAGGGTGTCGATGGCTTCCGCTTAGACGTCATCAACCTGATTTCCAAACCAGCCAGCTTTGCGGATGGACAACCTGAAGCGGGCGAACCATACGCGGCCATCGGTGACATCGTGGCAAACGGGCCACATTTGCATGATTACTTACAAGAGATGAATCAACAGGTCTTTGCTGGCCATCAACTGATGACGGTCGGGGAGACGCCGGGTGCGACCGTTGCGGATGCCAAGCAGTTAGCGAGTCTACAAGGTCAAGAACTCAACATGGTCTTCGAATTTGAACACATGGGCTTAGACGGCAATCCCGACCCCGCATTGGGCAAGTGGAATGATCAACCCGTCCAACTCGTTGATTTGAAGCAGAGTTTATCAAAATGGCAGACGGGCTTGCAAGGTGCGGCTTGGAATAGCCTCTATTGGAATAATCACGATCAACCACGGATCGTGTCCCGCTTTGGCGACGAACGACCAGCTTATCGGGAACGCTCAGCCAAAATGTTGGCCACGGCGCTACACTTCTTGCAAGGGACCCCGTACATTTATGAGGGCAAAGAGCTTGGCATGACCAACGCCCATTTCGACAAACTGAGCGACTATCAAGATTTGGAATCACTGAATGCTTATCATCACTTTGTCGACGACGAACAGGTCGTCTCAGCGGATAAGATGTTAAGCTATTTAGCGCACACGTCTCGTGATAATGCCCGGACCCCAATGCAATGGGATGACAGTGCCAATGCCGGCTTCTCAACGGCGACACCTTGGCTAGCGGTCAACGCAAATTATCCACGCCTGAACGCGCAACTAGCGCAACGGACACCTGGCTCGGTATTTGGCTACTATCAACGGTTGATCAAGTTGCGGCACCAATTACCAGTTATCACGACTGGGACTTACCGGCTATTGTTGCCAGAAGACCAGTCCGTCTACGCCTACATGCGCCAAGCGGGTGACCAACATCTGCTCGTGATCTGCAACTTCACGGACGCCACCCAGACGCGGCACTTTGCTGAATTACCGGCCACGGCTAAGCTTCTGTTGAGTAATTATGATGAGGACCATCAGGACGTTTTGCGGGCGTATGAAGCGAAGGTTTATCAATTCTAAGTCGAGGCTCGGGCTGACTAACTTAGATGCGTGCGGCGAGGCGCTGGCTATTAGTCAATTGTCGAGTTCAGATTTGAAAATTAATCAGTAAAAACTAAAGGACGCCCTTGTTATCAACAAAGATAACAGAGCGTCCTTTAGTCGTGTTAAGTGCAATTACTGCTTGTTTTCTTGTTTGGCGTTGTCATCAGCAAAGGTCTTTTCGATGATATCGATGACTTGCTTGACCAACCCGATTGGGAATTGGTGTGCGCGCCGAATCAGATTGATATGCACGCTGGGAACTTGGACGTCGTCGAATGGAATTTCGACGAGGTCGTCGTCTTCACCTTCAGCCGGCGTCGTAATGTCCGAGATGAACCCTAACGCCAAGTTCTCCTTGACCAGTCCCTTGATTAAAGTACTGCTGTCAGATTCGAAGAGGACTTGTGGCTCGATTGAAAGCTGTTCAGCCAACTGCCGAAAGACGAGCTTGTTCAAATAAGTTGCATTAAGTAGGACAAACGGTGACTTCAGCGCTTCCGCAAAGGTCGGGTGATCCGACTTGGCTAGCGGGTGGTCTGGGTTAGCCAGAATGCGGAATTTAAATGGCCGCAATGGCGTGACTGCCAGGCGTTCATCGAGCGTTTGGTCTAAGTTGCCACTGATGGCAAGGTCCAGCTGACCAGCCAAGACTTGCTTAACGAGCTGGTTGGCGCCCATTTCAACGGTATGGACGCTACTGAGCAAGTCCTGTTCGATGATGGGCTTAGTTAATGCTGGTAAGTAATGTTCACTGACGGAGGGTTCGATCCCAAACCGCAGTGTGTGTTGACGGAGGTGACTGATTGATTCGTTGACGTGTTGCCAGTTATTGATAATATCATTGGCCGCGAGCAAAAGCTGCTGGCCGCTCGGTGTCAGGACGAGCGCCTTGGTTTTTGCTTGACGAAAGAATAGCGTCACTTGGAAATGACGCTCCAGTCGCTTAATTGCTTGTGAAATTGTTGGTTGGCTAACGTGAAAATCAGCAGCGGTTTGCGTGTAGCTTTGCGTACTGATCAAGCGTTGGAAGTAATACAAGTCTTTAATGTTCATGAAAAATGTAGCCTCCATAAAATATTAATGTTGGTTGAGCAATTAATAGTCGCAGGTAAGCAGGCTCCGACTGATTGATTAAAGCTGGTTATTATACGTCATGTTAATCATACCATTGTTATAACGAATAGTGTCAGGATAATTCGTAAAAATAAATTCACAGAATAGTTAACGCCCTGAAATTATAATGATTATTAATAAGCCGAACACTTGAAATTGGTATGGATGCTGGTTTGACACCATTCAAGCTTTTGAATCATCAGTTTAATTTATCAGTTAAAGGGCTGTTTGATTATCTATCGGGACTAATTTGTCAATTTGAAACGGGTCATTATAGATCACTGGCACTTAAGAAACCCTTGAAATGATAGCTATGACCGCGATTGATAAAGTTAAAGGGGTCAAGTGATAAATAAATTTTATTACCCATCTTCAATAAGTACCAGGCTCAATTATAAAAGCGGTTACACACCATAAATGATTCGTATCAGTTAAGGGGTTGTCGGAAATAGCCAGCTAACTAAAAATTGGTCTACATGAAGTCGGCTGCAGGCTGTGGGCGTCGCATTTGGCGGTAACGGTCAAATTTTTGAACCAAATAAGTTAACGTGTTTAAGTTATAACTGAAACTAATAAGCTCCAAAAAACGACCAAAAAAAGGCGATCCGCGGGCCTATGTTCGCTGGCTTAATCATAACTTGTGATAATCAGTTAAACGGGTGTGCTAATTTAGTTGGCCTGAGGATTAACCCACTCATTTGCATAAATAATTATAATACTACTCGGAACGACAATCTATAAAACGCCGATATAACAGTGAGTTAATTAATTAACTATAATAATTTATTATAGCAAACCCCGAATCGGGGCTAAAGGATTTTGTCTCACAACTTGATCCAAAATAAAACGCACCAGCTATCACGAAGATAGCTAGTGCGCATACTCGACATTACCGCCGATTCTGAGGCGTACGTTGGTCATGCTTGATTCTGACTGGTTGCGCAGCAGGAACTCGGTTGCCAGCGACAACCCCGGCGACAGCAGCTAAACCAGCTGCAACTAATAAACCTGCTAATAACATGGGCAGGACCTCCTCAATGGTTGTTAAGCACTCGTCATTTGATACTTGCAGTCTAGGCGATTTCTTAACCAATTGCAATTATTTCACCGCTAATTAATGGGAATTTGAATAACTTGAAATATTCTTAAGCAATTGATGGTTTTTGTTCATCCGGGCAAAGGCAGCCGCGTCGTTGAGATACTCATGAACTTCATCAGTATCCGTCGCGAGTTGGGCCTGTAAGAACTTGATGCGAGCGGCGTAGTAGGTGACGTGGAACCGAGCACAGATTTCAATCCCGTAGTTGAGTAGTTGCAGGCTACGTTCAGTATCTGCGATGCTAGCGTAAAAGGCCCCGGTGTAATAGGCGAGGTTGATTACGCGCCAGATACTTGCGGTCGTCTCTAGTGGCAAGTTGGGCAGAGCGTGCCGGACCTTTTCAAAATAATATTGGGCCTTGTCGTTATCGCCGGTCTGCTGATAAGCAATCCCGGTTCCGCAATAAGCCAACTGGGTGTAAATCGTAATGTGCGATTCATCCAAGTCCGTGATGATTTGGTCGAAGTTAAAGACCACGTCACTGATTGGATGGTGGTTAAGTGCTGCCACGTAACCCTTTAGATAACAGTATTGGAGCTTAGTCTCGCGATCGTGCCGCGGCATATCAGCGGCCTTTTCGAGTTGTTCTTCAGCATCCTGATATTCTGCGGTGATCAAATCAAATTCGACTTGTTCCAGAATCTTCAAGACTGCAGCATCCGCGACCCGTTCAGTTGGAAAGACATCTTCCAATTGAAGGTTCAGCCGCTGGCACAATTGCGCCACGATTCGAATGGCAGGGGCCTTACCATTATTCTCAAACTTACTTAATGTTGCCTGGGTACATATGCCGTCTGCAAGGGCTTTTTGCGAAAGACCCAGTGCCTTGCGACGGGCGATGAAGAGCTCAATATTCATGCCATCAACGCTTCCTTTACATAGTTAAGTCATTTTTGAAATTGTTTTCATTTATTCTAATTAAAAACTTTTTTATATAATTTTGTCAATATTTATACATAATCCATAGTATTCCAAAAATGTGTCTATCAAATATAAAAATATGGCAACTAAAAAATCGGTACCGCAAGCAGTAATCCAATACTTGCGGTGCCGATAAAGTGTCCATTCAGGCGTGAATTGAAGCCTGATTGAAGGCTAATTGATAGGACAGGTCGGCTCAAGTTAGTCTCGCACGACGGCTTAAAAGCAGTAATGCTGCTCGGCTACTTTCTGCTAAAAGCAACTAGTCGCTCTGTGTAGCGCTCATTCAACTTACTTTTCCAGATAAGCGTCTTTAAAGTTGTAGTTGGTGCCGGACGTGTTATAAATCAGGCCCTTCAACTTCGGATTGACCATCTGCGCAATCGTGTTTTGCGTTAAAGGTACGACGCCGGATTCAGTGCCGATAATTTTTTCGGCGCGGCCCATCGCTTGCCACCGCGTTGAATTGTTAGTGGCAGTTTGAGCCTGCTTGATGGCGGCGTCGTAGTCGGCATTCTTCCACTTACCAAAGTTGTAGTCGTTAGTCGATGTCAGGATGCCCAGGTCTGAGATTGGATCCGCGAAGTCTGCTTGCCAGCCCGAGATGGCAAGCTCGAAGTTGCCGGCCGTTTCACGTGCTAACCGATTTTTAAACGGCAAAGTGATGTCAGTAATCTTGAGGCCCGGTAATTCCTTTTGCCATTGTCCTTCCAGGTATTCAGCCGTTTCCTTAGTCTGGTCAACGCTGTCATGGGTGAGCGAGAGCGTCAACGATTTTTTACCGACTTCTTTGAGTCCTGCTGCCCAGAGTTGTTTAGCCTTAGCGTCATTTTGCGTTACGGCTTCTGCGACACTGTTTTCAGTGGCGAAATCTTCACCAGTCGTTGGGTCGGTGGCTAAGCCCGTGGTGACGAAGCCTTTAGGCACGGTCGACCCATCGCCGAGGACGTTTTTAACGAGTTCTTGCCGATCAATGACCAGCGACATCGCCTGGCGTAACTTGGCGTTGGCTAAAGCGGGGACTTTCTTCTGATTGAATTCTAGGTAGTTCAAACGGGACGTCTTCCGAAGGACTAATTTCGGATTATTACGTTCATTTTTGACCTGCTCACCGCTCAAGGTTGCCATATCGAGCTTGTTGCTCTGGAAGAGGTTGAACCCAGTGGTCGGTGACTTGACGACTTGGTCATTGATGCGTTCGAGATAGACGTGGCGTTTGTCCCAATAATGCGGATTGCGTTTCAAGGTCCAGGTCGTATTCGTGCCTTTCCAGCCGGTCATGGTAAACGGCCCGTCATAGACCATCTTGCTGGCAGTCGTCCCGTAGTCCTTGCCATAGTCTTGAACCGCGTGTTGATTTTGTGGGAAGAAGATGGCAAAGCCCATCAAAATTTTGAAGTAGGCCATCGGTTTATCCAAAGTGACAGTCAGTTTATATTTACCATCAGCTTTGATCCCCAAACTATCGACCTTTGCCTTGCCATTCATAATCTGTTCGGCATTTTTGATGCCGGCATATAAGTAAGCGTACTGTGAAGCGGTCTTCGGATCGATCGTCCGCCGCCAACTATAAACAAAGTCCTGTGCGGTCACCGGGTCGCCGTTACTCCACTTGGCATTTTTACGCAAGGTGAAGGTGTAGGTCTTCTTGTCCTTCGAAACGACGGTATTGGTGGCAATCCCAGGTGTGATTTTATTATTGGCACCAATGCGGTAGAGGCCTTCCATCGTGTTATTGATCATGTTGGCACTAATGGAATCGGTCACGAGGGACGTATCTAGTGTCGTTAACTCGGAACCATTTTCGGACCAATTCAAAACTTGGCTACTAGCCATGTCTGATTTCAAATTTCCCCCATTATCTGAAGCAGTATGACTCTGACTGCAGGCTGCCAATAGTAAGCCGGATGTCGCGGCAGCGGTCGCAGTTGTTAAAACAATTTTCCATTTCATATGTGAACTCCCCCCAACTGGATGTTCACGAGGATACATTAAAGGATAATGAGAATCAATTTTTCAGCGCTAATAATTAAGGTAATTAACACGCGTTGAGCTCATTAATAATTAAAAGTACCAGTTAGCTGGATTGCTGTTCGTCAGCCGAGAGCTTCCTAATCCGACCTCCGGGGCTGGCTGACGAACAGCACACCAACTAACTCGCAACATTTCCAGCGGTCCTAAGCTGGCTGTCTTTGAACTCAAAAACGGGCTCCCACCATACTGCAGGGAGTCCGTAATTAGCGTGTATTACTGATTTTTAGAGAGAATCCTATTTGGCCATGTAAGCACTCTTGAAGTTGTAGTTGATACCGGCTGTGTTGTAGACGAGGCCTTTCAACTTTGGATTGACCATTTGAGCGACCGCGTTTTGGGATAATGGTGCGACACCTTGGTCAGTGCCCAATGTCTTGGCAGCGGTCGAAAGTGCTTGCCAGCGTTTCTTCGTGCTGGTGGTGCTGTTGGCCGTATTGATGGCACTGTCGAAGGACTTGTTCGTCCACTTACCGAAGTTGTAGTCGTTGGTCGACGTCATGATGCCTAAATCAGAGACGGGGTCAGCGAAATCGGCCTGCCAAGCAGAGATGACGAGTTGGAAGTTACCGGCCAGTTCACGAGAAATTCTGGTCTTGTATGGAACCGTGACACTTTGAACCTTCAAGCCAGGTAGTTCCTTCTCTAATTGCCCTTGAACGTATTCAGCGAGGGCCTTCATTTGGTCCGTATCGTCATGCGTCAATGTCAAAGTGACCGACTTCTTGCCTGTTTCTTCCAAGCCTTCCTTCCAAAGCTTCTTCGCCTTGGCGTTGTCTTGAGTTACGGATGATTTGACCGTGTTTTCAGTCGCAAAGTCCTTGCCCGTGGTTGGGTCAGTGGCCAGACCGGTCGTGACAAAGCCCTTTGGTGTGACGGAACCGTCACCGAGCACGTCGTTAACCAGTTGTTTGCGGTTAAGCGTCAAGGACATTGCTTGCCGGATCTTCTTGTTAGCCAAGAGCTTGACCTTCTTCTGGTTAAATTCCAAGTAGTTCAAGCGTGAAGACTTGCGGACGACTAACTTACTATTGTTCTTTTCGTTTTTAACTTGTTGTCCAGACAAGGTTGCCATATCCAGTTTGTTGCTCTGGAAGAGGTTGAAGGCCGTCGTGGTTGACTTGACAACTTGGTCGTTGATCTTCGTTAGGTAAACGTGCTTTTTATCCCAATAAGCTGAGTTACGTTTCAATGCCCAAGTAGAGTTCGTCCCTTTCCAACCGGTCATCTTGAATGGCCCGTCGTAGACCATCTTGCTGGCGCTCGTCCCGTAATCCTTGCCGTATTTTTCAACCGCATGTTGATTTTGTGGGAAGAAGGAGACGAAGCCCATCAGTAATTTGAAATACTGCATTGGTTTTTCCAGGGTGACCGTCAACTTGTACTTGCCATCTGCCTTGATCCCCAGCGTACTTGGCTTGGCCTTGCCGTTAACGATCTTGTCGGCGTTCTTGATGCCAGAGTACAAGTAAGCGTATTGGGAAGCCGTCTTCGGATTGACGGTCCGTTGCCAGCCGTAAACGAAATCTTTGGCCGTGACTTGATCGCCGTTACTCCACTTGGCGTTCTTCCGCAGGGTAAACGTATAAGTCTTTTTATCTTTTGAAACGGTCGTCTTAGTGGCAATCCCAGGCGTGACCTTACTATTTTTACCGAGCCGATACAGGCCTTCCTGCGAATTGCTGATCATCGTGCCACTAACCACGTCGGTCGCAAGCGACGGGTCCAAAGTGGTCAAGTCTTGCCCGTTTTCTGACCAATTCAGAACTTGGGTGCTGGCCATCTTGGCCGTCGTATTGCCGGCGTTACTAGAGCTAGATGATGATTGCCCACAACCCACTAATAGAACCCCGGTGGTTGCGGTCAGTGTCGCAACAGTTGTAAATAATTTCCATTGCATAAAATATGTACCCCCTACTCAAATAAGTATGATATGTAGATGAGAATACATTAAAAATAGATTAAAAGCAATATAAACATTTTAATGGTTAACATTATTCAGTCAAAAAAGCTAGCACGACCTGTTGGAGGCCGTGCTAGCTTAATTAAGTAAACTAACGCGGGAATATTAGGGCTGATGTCAATGCCCAAAACTTTGGTAGCGACATGTCAAAAGCCTGTCAGCGCTCGATTTCTGAAAGTTACGGATAGTCATAGCTAGTCCGCATTTATGTTTGAAAACTTAGCGCATACAGGCCAGAAACTAGTCAACACCAATTCCATGATGATGCAGATTTGAGCAGGGTTAAGCAAGACGAACCATTAATCCTGTTGCAGTAACCGCACCCGAATGACTGCGGGAATCTTCGTCAGTTCGTCGATTAGTTGGGCGTGTTGCGGTTGTTGTAAGTCGTCGACATCAATAATCGTATAGGCCGTTTGGTGCTTGGCGGCGTTGGCCATCGTCGTGATATTGAGGTTGGCTGCGGCCAGTTTCGCCGTGATTTGGCTCACCATGTTGGGCACGTTTTGGTGGATGATGGTAAAACGGTAAGCGGCGTTGAATGGCACGTTTAGGTCCGGCAAATTGATGGCGGCGTGGACGTTACCGGTCTCTAAGTAAGTCATGATGGTTCGCGCGGCCTGCGTGGCACCGTTGACCTCGGCTTCTAGCGTTGAGCCACCGATATGGGGGGTGACGGTGACGTCCGGGTTGTCAGCGAGCTGCGGTTCGCCAAAGTCGGTGTAGTAGTGCGCGATGTGATGTGCGGCGATGGCTGCTAAGGCGGCGGTATTATCCACGATGCCGAGGCGTGAATAGTTGAATAACTGGACACCGGCGGGCATTGAAGCGAAAGCTTCCGCATTAAGTAAATTTAGCGTGTCCGGATTTTTAGGGACGTGGACGGTGACGAAATCGGCGTGTTTAACGGCGTCGGTCAGGGTCGCGGCCCGCTGCACTTGTTTGGCAATATTCCAGGCGGCATCGGCGGATAGGTAGGGGTCATAACCAATCACGTTCATCCCCAGATTGAGGGCGGCGTTGGCCACTAGTGAACCGACGTGGCCCAGGCCAATCACAGCCAGCGTCTTACCCGTTAATTCGGAGCCGTTAAACTGGGTCTTGTCATGCTCAGTCCGCTGAGAAACGTCCGCCTCAGTGTGCTTCGCTGAATAGTTGGCGGCGGCCATCAAATGGCGAGAAGCGACGATCAGGAGGCCGATAATCAGTTCCTTGACGGTGTTGGCGTTACTGCCGGGCGTATTGAAAACGGCGGTACCATTTGCGGTTGCTTGGTCGAGCGGAATGTTGTTGACACCGGCGCCGGCGCGAGCAATTACCTTGAGCGACGTGGGTAGTGTCTCATGGTGCAAGTTGGCCGAGCGAATCAGATAGGCATCGGGCTGGTCAGACTGGTTCAGCGCGTAATCAGCGGAAAATGTGTTGAGACCGGCTGGGGCGATGGCGTTGTAAGTTTTAATTTGATACATAACGAAATTCCTCCTCGGATCGTTCGAATATTAATGATGTTGGGCTTCAAATGCGGCTAAGTAGTCAACGAGGGCTTGGACCCCGGCAAGTGGCATGGCGTTATAGAGACTAGCTCGCATACCCCCAACGGAGCGGTGGCCCTTTAGATTCAAGAGACCGTGTTGGCTGGCACCAGCGATGACGGCGGCGTCTAGTTCGGCGTTGCCGGTGACAAAGGGCACATTCATCGTTGAGCGGTCGCTGGCTTTAACGGGATTCGTGAATAGTTGTGACTGGTCGAGAAAGTCGTACAGTAGCGCGGCTTTAGCGTGATTACGCGCCGTCATGGCTGCTAAGCCACCCTGTTGTTTGAGCCACTTGAGGACGAGCCCCGCGGCATAGATTGCAAAAACGGGTGGCGTGTTGAACATCGAGTGTTTGTCAGCGAACAGTTGATAATCCAGCATGCTGGGGAGCTGTTGGGCGTGGCCAATCAAGTCCTCGCGAACGATGACCAGCGTCAAACCAGCAGGGCCCAGGTTCTTCTGAGCGCCGGCAAAAATCAGGCCAAAATCACTGACGCGGTAGGATTCACCTAAAAAGTTAGAAGACATGTCGGCGACCAGTGGAATATCGCCGGTGGCTGGCAAATCGGTCGTCATGGTTCCTTCAATCGTATTGTTGGTCGTCAAATGAACGTAGTCGAGGGTTGGATCGAGTGGCTGTTCGATAGTGGGTAGCCGGTCATAATGGGTGGCGGCGCTACTGCCAAGGACGGTGACTTTGGTGTCAACGCGTTGGGCTTCGTCGCCAGCCCGTTGTGCCCAGTGTCCGCTATCTAACAGGCCAATGTGGTGATGGTTCGTCGCGAGGTTCAACGGGGCAGCGGTGAACTGCAAGGTCCCGCCACCTTGAAAGAATAGCACCCGGTAGTTATCGGGAATCGCCATTAGGTCCCGCAAGTCCTGTTCGGCGTCATTGATGACTTGTTCGAACAGATCGGAGCGATGGGAGATTTCCAAGATACTCATCCCAGAATTCTGAAATGACGGTAACGCTGCTTGAATTTGGGCAATGACGGGTTGCGGCAAGACCGCTGGACCAGCAGAAAAATTATAAATTGGCATAAAAAATCCTCGCTTTCGATTGTTTAATGGCAGTTAAACGGCTAATCGTCTGGAGCAGGTCGACCTAATCACATCTCGATGGTTAGTCAGCTAGTACTAACGTGAACCATCATCAGTTCGTGTATCAGGCAACTGTGGCGTTTCGCCCGATTAGTCGGTAACAACAAAAAAGTCCTCGCAGTCGATTTCGACTACCAGGACGGTTAATGACAATCTGAAGCAATTGCGCCCGGTAGCGAATGTCTAACATCCGTGCTCGGGCTGATTTGCGAACGCAAAATTAGGCCAACACAGATGAGTGCGTAGACCAGGAGGAACTGATATGATATTGATTGTTGAGTTGTCGCTGTGCCATAATCAGTTAGACTCCTTTCGACTGACCGGTCATGATTGCCGGTGCTTGAATTGCGTTGGTATTAATTTAGCAAGCAAATTCTGGTTTGTCAAGCATGTTAATGAGAAAAAACTGTGACACCATTACTGTAATTAATAATAATCTAATCTTGGAGGCGCACAATGACAACCTTTTACGTGGTACGGCATGGTCAAACAACGGCCAATGCGCAAAATCTCAAACAGGGCACGATCAATACTGACATCACGCACCTAAATGCCGTAGGTCGGCAACAAGCTCAAACGCTACACGACGCGTTTGATATCAGTTTTGCGGACCGACTCATTTGTAGTCCACTCGACCGCACCCAGGCAACCGCGGCTATTTTGAATGCAGGCCGTGACTTGCCCGTTAGTACGGATGAGCGGCTATTAGAAATTTCATACGGCCAGTGGGATGGGCAGGCCAACGACCAATTATTGGCCGCCTATCCGCAGTATTTTGATCCAATGTTGCAGGACCTCTTACCGAGTTACGTCGATGTGGCGACGGACGGCGAGACGTTTACGCATGTGCAGCAACGGGTTCAAGCCTTTTTGACGGCCATGGCCCAGGCCTATCCCGATGAACAACTGATTGTCGTGACCCACGGCTTTACCGTCAAGGCCATGGCGCTTGCGGTGCTCCAACCAAAAGACCCGATGAGCCTGCCAGAGCCCGCCAACACCAGTGTGACTAAGATCGTCGTCGATGCCGTGCACGCGCGTCAGTACTTGGCCTACTACAATCGGCTGCCACAGTTCTAATGGGTATTGCTTAACGAACCGCACATTCCGGATTACAATAGAGGTTGGTTTGAAATAACCACGTCCTGTTGAACCATATTTCAAATCCGAGTTTCATTCAGGCAACAACAGCAGACATCACATAAACTCCTAAGTGAGGCAGTCCTGGCAAATGCGAGGACTGCCTTTTTGGCATGGCATTATCGGGGAATCGGGCAGTTGGAGACTACATTTTCCAAATCGCCATCCAATGAACTGACCGGTTCAATCAGCGTAATAACTACGCGTTGTGCTAGTTATTCTTTAGCCTTAAAGATGGTTAAATCATGACAAGTTCTAAGTTCAAGTGCTGCCAGCTGAGACCCGCTGGAAGAAGTGCGACTGAGCGTAAACTTGCTGTTGTGGAGACGTCCTAGGCCGGCTTCCAGGTATTTCTGACAACGCTGGAACGCGATGGACACAGATTTAAGCCGACAACCCACGTCTTAAATACTGGTCTTTCACTAACCAAGCAAAAGACGCTTGTTAAGTGAAATTTCATCGCTGAGCATTGTCAGAAACACCTTCCAGCCTGGATGGTATTCGAAAGGCAGACGTGTGCGAACTCAACTTTTTCTTAGATTAGTCGTTGATTCGTAGTCTAAGGTCATTTTGACATTCAACTGTCAGACTAGTTTTTAATGATAGCTAAGCTTCCTAACCCATGTTTTAACTTTTCGAATCAGCAGTTTCACTGAATTTGTCAGAACTTTCCCTAATCGTTTGAGATAGCAAAGCCTCAAATTATAAACGAAGGTAATTTTATCGACTAAATTCAAGACTAATATCCGTTGAATCTTGCGAATAAAATTTAACGGATTTTTTCAGTGATTAAGTGTGATAAAGCATTATTGAGGCCAATTAAAAGTTTGCCTGAAGGACCAGTCACTTAATATTCAGTGGTCAATTGCACCCAGATAGGTGGCTGTTCATCTGCCATTCGAGCGGGTTCCCGACTGGAGGGGCTGATTGACAATGCTCAAGGGCGAAATTCTTCTTGTCCGGGCGAATTTCCCGGGCTAGAAGAAGACTCGTATTTGAAATTGCGCAGTGGGGTTCTGCGTGAGTTCAAATTGATGTCCGCCCTGTTCCAGCGTTGTCAGCCAGCCCCGGAGGTCGGACTAAGGCGCGCATTGGCTGACGAACAGGACGCCAACTTGTCATGATTTAACCATGAATCATGACGAATTAACTAGCACAATGCACAATAACTAGCGCCATGCCGAGTGATAAATTGACATGGCATATGATTGTAATATAATAAAGCAATTAAAAATTGATTAGATTAGTGAACTGGTTTCAGTTGTTGCTGGTGAGACTAGCGCCGTTTTGAAGCTAACAGTCCGAGTAGGCGCCGTGTCATGAAACGTGATGGACGGGGATCGTTCAAAGCGAAATTGCCCTAATCAGCTAGAAAAGGGGGGATGATTGTGAATCTAACGCACAAAAAGAATTCGATCTTTCAGAATATTCACTGGTACTTGACCAAAGCAGCGCCCAAATTTCCGAATCTCAAGTACGGCTTGCTCCTGACCGTGACGATGAGTCTGATTTTACTAGTTGCAACTAGTGGCGTCCCAACGTTGATTGTCTGGGGGTTACAGGAGCAATTAGCATTTCCGCAGTTTGCCGGTTTCATCTTGTCAATTTGTGTCGGACTCGGGTGTTTGGTGGCTGGGCAAGCCGTTTATAAGACGTGGATGACGTGGGAGAATGCCAATCTCAGAATGCAACTGAGCGTGGATGATGGCGAGGGCTTTTTGAATTCGCCTTTTGAGGAATCAATCGATACCGCGGTCCAAAAACAACGCGCGAGGAGTAGTAAGCTGGGATACGAAGATGACGATAGTGGGGTCGCATTGCTGTGGCCCAGCTTCGTCGACTTTAGTGCAACGCTGATTTCGGTAGGGGTGATTGCCGGATTGACGCTGAGAATACAGTGGTGGAGCCCAATCGTCATTGTCACGCTGACACTTTTGGCGGGAACCCTGCTGGTCAAGTTTGATCGCGGTCAGGAAAAGTTCAGAACGAGTTTAGCAAACATTAATTTTATGCAGAAATATTTGTATAAAGAGGCGTTCAGGTTAGGGGCCGGCAAAGATATCAGACTCTATCACTTGCGACAGCAGTATCATCAAAAAATCGCCGCCTTATCGCAACAGATGCTAGCGGTACAGCGCCAACTTGACCGCGAGAAGATCAAAGCCGTGTGGGTCGTTTGCCTGATTGATAGTGTTCAATTGATTTTGTTATACGTGCCATTAGTTATACAGGTGAGTTCACACCACTTATCGCTACCGGCGTTCACCTTTTTCTTTACCCTGTTAGGCACCTTAAGCAACCTGGTTCGGAAGGGTGCGACCGAATTCTCGCAGATGATTGTCGCCAACGAGAACTTATCGGTGGGGCGTGATTATTTAGATTACGCGGCGCAGTTCATCACGTCTGATTCAGAACAGCACCAATTGCAAAATAAGGCGCAAGTGGAAAAAATCGAGTTTAGAAACGTCAGCTATCACTATCCAAATCATGATCAGAAAATTATTGATGATGTTAGTTTTGTCATCCATAAAAATACGGCGGTGGCGCTAGTCGGACTCAATGGCGCGGGTAAATCCACACTGGTCGCGCTACTGATGGGCTTACTGAAGCCGACTAGTGGCACGATATTGATCAATGATCAGCCCAGTGAGACGTTCGATTATCATGACTATTTAGGGCTGTTTGCACCTGTTTTTCAGGAATCCGCGACGTTTGCAGATACGTTAGAAAACAACATTACTTTTGGAAAAACAGCTACCCCGGCCATGGAAGCCGCCATCAGACAGTCTGGATTATGGAAAGACGTCCAGGACTTGCCGGCGGGGCTACAAACGAATCTAACACAGTATGTCGATGATCAGGGGATGAGCCTGTCAGGTGGGCAATCTCAGAAGCTGATGCTGGCCCGAGCGCTATATCAAAAGCGGCCAGTGTTAATTCTGGATGAACCGACTGCGGCCCTGGATGCGCTAGCTGAAAGTGAACTGTATCAGCACTATCACGACTTGTCGAAGGGGACGATTTCCATCTTCATCTCCCATCGTTTGGCCTCGACGCAGTTTGCAGATATCGTCTTTTTCGTTCAGGATGGCCGAATCGCGGATGCGGGGACTCATCAGGATTTGATGAAAGCCAATCCAGCCTATGCAGCCCTCTACCACGCGCAAAGTCAATATTATCAGGAGGGGGATGGCGCGGATACAACGGAATAAATTCGGACAATTTAACGCGGATTTGACCAAGGCCCGGAGCTATATCAGATATGCCAATCAGCTATATCCACATGTTTTTGGTATTCAGTTGTGTGCCTCGGTGATTTCGACCATCAGCATCTTCGTCAATATCTTCTTTATTGGCCAAATCATCAACCTGCTCGTGCGTGCGGAAGACCAACCAATCGTGATTTGGCGAACAGTCGGCTTCTTATTGATCTTGTTGGTTTTGAATCTAATCAGCGAATATTTCAAAGTGCGGGCGAACTCGGGTGCACATCTGATTTTGGCCCACGCACGGCGCAACATGGCGACCAAAATGTTAGACGCCGACTATCCGACTTTTATTGACCCGGCCTTTAGAAAGCTGTATAGCACGGTCAAAACTGGCTTCACTTACACGGGTGGTTTTACAGTTTTCGTGGCCAATATTTTGAACGGCCTGATTTCGTTTGGAACCACTTGTGTGCTGGCGGCCGGTTCGCTTGTCGTGATGATTTTTGCCCATGCGACGACCCATGACTCATTGGGGAATTTCGTTAATTCGCCGTGGTTCATCCTGGTCGTCATCGGCTTGGTCGTGATTCCACTGCTTAGTTCGCGACCAATTACGACTGCGAGAAGTCAAATCATGAAGCAGTTTTTCGCCTATAATATTCAATTCAATCGGGTGCTCGACTATTACGGCGAGATTTTATTTAAAACGCCGATTTTTGGCAAGACGCTCAGATTGTATGATCTGACTGGTAAAACAGTTAGGAAGGCGCGCGAGGACGTCTACCAGCAGATTAAAAAAGACGCTGATTTTCAGGTCAGGGTCGCACAGGTTGCCAGCATGAATACGTTGATTACATATGGTGTTGTCGGTTTATTGTATCTATTAGTCTCGATGAAGAGTGCCACTGGGGCCATTGGAGTCGGGAGCGTGGTCGTCTATGTCGGCTATTTGCAGCAATTAATGGCCACGTTAGCCACCGTTTTTAGTGCTTGGGGCCAACGAGAAAGCTCATTTAAAACAATGGATCAGTATATTCAGTTCATGAATTTTGGCGATACCACCGATGATTCTGGTAAACGACCGCTTCCGGACTTGGGGACGGACTGCCAAATCGAATTTAGCCACGTGTCTTATCGCTATCCTGGAAGTGACAGGTGGGCGTTGAACGATATCAACCTGACCATCCACAAGGGCGAACGGTTAGCCATCGTCGGGCCTAATGGGAGTGGCAAGACGACGCTGGTGAAATTGTTGGTCAAACTAATTCAACCGACATCTGGCACGATCAAGATTAATGGTGTCAACATCGATGATTTAAGTGTTGCTGACTATCAAGCCCTGTTTTCGGTGGTGTTTCAAGACTTCTCATTATCCAGTTTTTCAGTTAACGACAACGTTTCGTCGGCGCCCACACTGAATGCGGCCCGGGCCAAACGGTCGTTGAAACTAGCTGGCGTCTGGGAAAAGATTGCGAGCCTCCCGCATCAAGGTGAAACCGCGATTGGGACGCAGTTGGATGCTAATGGCGTCCAATTTTCTGGTGGTGAATTACAAAAAATCGCCATTGCCCGGGCTTGGTACAAAGATGCGCCCATCATTGTGCTAGATGAACCGACCGCTGCGTTAGATCCAATCTCGGAAGCGGAGATTTACGCGCACTTCAATGAGCTGGTTGCCAATAAGACGGCGGTCTATATTTCTCATCGCATGAGTTCGACTCGCTTCAGCTCACGGATCCTCGTCTTAAATCACAGCGCCATCGTTGAAAGCGGGACACATACAACGCTGATGGCCCAGCACGGCCTCTATTACGACTTATTCTCACAACAAGCTAAGTATTATCAGTGATGGGGTGTGCTAGTCAAGGTAAAATGTGTCGATTCTTAAGTTAAAAGGCAGCCAGCTTAGGACCACTGGAAACAGTGCGAGTTTGCGTCAATTTTCAGTGGAGGTGACGTCTAAGCCAATCACTGGTGCATTTTCCTCATCTTTCCGCTAACTACTACTAATGATCGAAATCCGCTGAGATATCAGTCATTAAAACGGTACCAAAAATACAGAAGCGGTATAATATAAATTGTATTTAAAAATTAGATGAGGTGAGTAAATAATGACTTATTCGGCAGCAGGGACACGCTACGATCAGTTGCCAATACGGCGTGTCGGTAAGACTGGGTTACAATTACCAGTGATTTCGTTAGGATTATGGCGGCATTTCGGGGATGAAGCCCCATTTGCCCGTTCACGGGAGGTCGTATTAGACGCATTTGACCATGGTGTCTTCAGCTTTGACTTAGCCAATAACTATGGGCCATCGAAAGGCTCGGCAGAACGGACTTTTGGACAAATTATGCAACGTGATTTGAACCCCTATCGTGATGAATTAGTCATTACGACTAAGGCGGGTTATCCCGCTTGGCCCGGGCCATACGGGGCGTTTGGCTCACGCAAGACACTGATTAGCTCATTGGATCGGAGTCTCAAGCAGATGCATCTGGATTACGTCGATATTTTCTATTCACATCGTCCAGATCCTAATATTGATTTGCAGGAGACGGCCCAAGCGCTCGACCAACTCGTTCGCCAGGGGAAGGCACTGTACGTTGGGATTTCCAACTACGACCGGGACCAGACCGCGACGATGATTCAGTATTTCAACGACATGCACACGCCGTTCACGGTCAACCAGTATTCTTACAATATGTTGAATCAGCAGGCCCAGACGACCGGTTTATTGGACTATCTTGGCCAACATGGTGCGGGACTAGTTGCGTACGGGCCATTGGCGGAAGGATTGCTGAGCCAGCGCTATTTAGATGGCATTCTAGCGGATTTCCCAATCCATCGCACGAATAAATATTTGTTTGAACAGGGGACGCAGCCGGTCGTGGCGCAGTTGAACGCCTTAAATGACATCGCACAACAGCGCGGTCAAACTTTAGCCCAAATGGCATTAGCTTGGTTGTTGCGGTCTCAAACGGTCACCAGTGTCATCATTGGTACGACGAGCATCGACCACTTACACGCCAACCTTGACGCGGCCAAACAGTTGGACTTTAGTGCCGATGAAGTCGCAGCAATCACCGCGATTTTGAAGTAGGTCACGTCGCTAGTGCTCTGTTGCTGATATTCGGTACTGCAACGCAAGGATGACGTGGTGTTAGTGAGCGTCGCAACAGATGCTACTAGGTTTGAAACGAGTCACGGTTAGCCGACCGCCACAGGATGTTGGGGTTATGGTATTCGACGACTGAATTTAAAAAAATGGCGCTTCAAGTAGACGAATCCACTTGAGGCGCCATTTTAGGTGGCAATGATGGTCAGAATCAGCTAGCCGGTTGAAAGGGATTGGTTCACGATTCTAAACACAGTTGATTTAGCTGCTGATTAGTCAAAAAATGATGACAATGTTCGGTAATCCCGGTAGTTAAGCGTGTTATTAGTTGGCACTCGCAATCACTGATGGTTACAAACGACCGTAAAATCAACGTCATCAAAATGTAATGCTTTTTGTCGAACGTACGTTCTAAAAGTGTGCTATGATAGAGCTACTATTTCGATGAGGTGATGGACATGGAACAGCTGAAACCAATTGAAGCGTCGATATTACAAGCCTATGAGTTGAACTGCGTTGTCCAGCTCACATTGAGCGATGGCCGTCAGCCAAGCGGGCTCATTGCGGCTGTGAACGACCATCAGCTACTATTGAATCAACAAGCTGGCGTGGTGAACCAGGTCGCCCTGGACGACGTCACAGCCATTGACTTTTTAGCGCAGTCATGGTGGCAGCGCTAAGCCTAAAGGTCGTATTTGGCGATGATTTCGCGCCGACGAAAAGCCGTAATGGCACCAATTAAATCTAGTGGTAAGGGGGCATCCAGTGGGAATTGGATGGCTCCTTTACTCGTCTTATAGGCGGTCAACGTGGCTTGAAAAGCAGTCACCGCGCTGGGCGTTGGGTATAAGCCAAAGTGGTGCTGGTTGAGTGCGAAGTGAATCACATTCTCATGCCAATAAAAGGTCGGCATTTGATATTTGAGCTGTTCTTCAGCGCCTGGTAGATTTGCGGCAATCGTCTGACGAATGGCAGTGAGCTGGTCGCGATAGGCTGCTGGTGCGGCCGCAATATAAGTGTCAATGGGTGTCATTGGCTGTCTCCTGTTCGCGTAATTCGGTGACTAGGTTGGCGTCCGGCGCTACCGTCAGGGTCTTGGCTGGACCACTGAAAGTCACTAAGCCAGCTTTGGCCCCCTTGGGTTTATGCATTTGACCCACGGTGAGGACGTCGACTGGGACGCGCTTGAGCTGCCGCCCTTTACTATAATAAGCCGTTAAGACGGCCGCTTCGTGCAAGGTCCGTTCGCTCGGATGGGTACTGTGAATGACGACGTGCGAGCCCGGAATTTCACCGCCCGCGTGCATCCAGTAATAATCTTTGCGCGCCGTCATGGTCAGGTGGTCGTTTTGGTGGCTATTTTTGCCGACCTCTACTAAGACATGGTCATGGGTGTAAAACCGGCGCGGGTGAGCGGGTTCTGGCGCTTTCGATGAATGCAAAACCTGGGTGTGAATCGCACCGGCGTCGATCAATTTTGCTTTGAGTGTCGCCACTTGTTTCGCATCAGTCGGGTCAAAATTGGCTTGGGTCGTGAGCTGTTGTTGTAACTCGGCCTCAGCCTTAGTCAGGTTAGCTTGAACGGTCGCACGGCCGCGTTTGCTCTTGCGGTAGCGTTTAAAATAATCTTCAGCATTTTCCATAATTGATTTTTTAATATCAAGTTGAATACTGAGTTGGTGACCGGGATGCTGATAGTCCGGTAATTCGACGAAATGATGGCGACCGTCGATCTGGCTGGCATAGGTCTTCAACAGCGTCCCTTTAAGCTGCAGGTCATCGGCCACTGGCAGGTGTGCGAGCGCCTTAGTCAGCGACTCGATTTGCTTGCGCGTGTGATGAATTAGGTGCGCCAAGCCATGCTGGACGAGCGCGGCATCGTTTGCGGGTAAGGTTGTCATGAATACGTTCCTCTAATCTCTAAAAGTTAACGTCTCAATGATAACACGTTCCGGATAATCAGCGATATCACAACCGCTGATGGCCTAAAAAGGTGCGGGCTGGTGCGGCTTCCATAGTCAATTTATTAAGATTGAAAAAAGTTGAGCATTTTTCAGAAAATTCCGGTATTCTAGTACTTGGGAGTTGAGAGAGAAATGCAGAAAACATTGATTATTAATGCGGGTAGTTCGTCTTTGAAATGGCAATTATTTGCCATGCCTGCCGAAACCGTCGTCGCGAGTGGGTTGGTTGAGCGAATCAGTACGCCTGGTTCGATTTTTACCATCAAGTACGGTGACCATCAGAAATTTGAGAAGACTGTCGACCAATTGAGTCAAAGTCAGGCTGCTCAGATGCTATTAGATGAATTACAGCAGTTAGCAATTATTGAATCCTTATCAGAAATCACGGCGGTGGCGCACCGCGTCGTGGCGGGTGGCGAGACCTTCAAGCAGGCGGTCGCAATCACGCCGGAAGTGTTGACCGCCATCAAACAGTTGAGTGATTTTGCACCATTGCACAATCCGATGGAAGCGCGTGGTATCGAAACGATGGCCAAAGCCTTGCCAGACGTGACGCAATACGCCGTGTTTGATAGTCAGTTCTTTACCGATTTGCCTGAAATGAACGCGATTTATAGTCTGCCCTATGATTTAACGCAACAATATCACATTCGCCGCTATGGTGAACACGGCATTTCCCACGGTTACTTGACCGGGCGTGCGGCCACGCTATTAGATCAGCCACAATCAGAAGTTAACCTGGTGACGTTGCATTTAGGGAGCGGTTCTTCCCTAGCCGCAGTCAAAGCTGGCCGGGCGTTTGATACGTCGATGGGCTTTACACCGCTAACTGGGGTGACGATGGGCACGCGTGCGGGGGATGTCGACCCGGCACTGCTGCCATTCTTGATGAAGGTCTTAAAGACGACTGACCCGAATGAAATCATGACGTTACTCAATGACCAGTCCGGCTTATTAGGACTCTCAGGGGTGTCATCAGATATGCGTGAAATTCGAGCCCAGGAAGCCACCAATCCGCAGGCCCACTTGGCGATTGAAATCTTCATCAACCGAATCGTTAAGTACGCCGGGAGTTATCTGACAGAGTTGAAACACGTGGATGCGTTAGTCTTCGCTGGCGGTATCGGTGAGCATAATCCCAAGCTCCGGCAACAAATCGTTGATGAACTCAGCATTTTTGGTGTCAAACTGGATGCGGACTTGAACGCCGCCGGGCAGGAAGGTGTCATCAGCAGTCCCGACTCGCAAATCAAAGTGTTACTGATTCCGACTAACGAAGAGTTGGCAATGGTGCGCCAGGTCGCAGCGCTGCAAAATTAAGCTTCTCTTAATTCGGAAGCGGCAACGACCCCTGGACGAACAGCCGTGCTATACTAACTGACAAGGATCCCATAATGGGACTTGTAAGGAGGGAAGCTCTCGTCGCAGAGCGCATAGATGATCGGTTTATTGATTGCTTTAGTAATTGGTTTGTGGTTGCTCAAAGTTATCTTTAAAATTGGTTTCAAAATTATTGGTTGGGTGTTCATGATTGCCATCGGGTTATTTTTATTCAAAATTGCCCTATGGCTCGGCCTAATCGTTGTCGCAATTGCCGGTGTCGCTTTATTCGGAAGTGCCACGACTTAACGTGAAGATAAATTGAGTAACTTAAAAAATCGTTTTACCCATTGCTAGTGACGGAATTGAATCGTTACTAGCATGGTCAAAACGACTTAAATATCGTTAAAAAGGCCGCCTCGAATCTGAGGCGGCTATTTTTTAATGGTTATCGTACACATTGCGCTAGTTAATTTGTCTGGCTTACTGTTCGTCAGCT